>JAFGNG010000180.1 GCA_016927125.1 Planctomycetota bacterium
CTTTGTCATATCCCTCCACCGCTTCCATCAGTCGGCCGACATAATAGAGGCTTTCAGCGCCAAAAAAACATACTTCTGTCAATTTCTTGTCCAGCGGGAATTTTTTCTGGAACCGCACGCAGACATCGAGGGCTTGTTCGTATTTCTGTGATTTAAAGAGATAACGCAGTAATTGGAATTCAGCCTGGGATCTCTGGGGATGCTCCGGGTAGTTGAGGATCAGTTTTTCCAGAGCCATTACCGCCTCGGCATAAATCTGGTTGCGCTCCGGCAGTTCCGGATCCAGGTCGCCGATCTCGCCCATGGTTATCGCATAGTAATAGCTGTTATCAAATTTCAGGTCAGAGCCATTCAGAAAGGGCTTGGCCGAGGAAAACTGCTGGCTTGCCTCGACAAGATTTTGGCGTTGCTCATCGTCTTCGGAAACGGAGGCCAAATCTCGCAAGGTTCTGCCCTGCCAGTAAAGGTTGGCGGGATAGAACCTGCGCTCCGGATATTTGTCCAGGTTGTGAGCAAAGAGCTGCCGGGCTTCTTCCAGAAGTGCTTTCCGCGTTACGGGTTCATTTGCTGCTTGCGAGAGGTGGTACTTGCACCTTGCTTTATAGAGCGAGGCTTCCTCCAGTTGTTCGCTGGCCTGGTCAATTCCGGAGGTGGTGTACAATTTATCAAGACTGAGAAACGCCAGTTCATACTGGCCACTTTCAAAATAGAGTGATGCCTCCTGCTGTAGAGCTATAATTTTGTTCTCCCGGGTTGCGGGGGCAGCTTCCTGTGCGAACGCAGGGCACATGGGGGCGCAGAGCACAATTAAGCAAAACAGTGAAACGCCTACTCTGTTCACAGCATACCCTCCTGGACACGGACGCTGAGAAATTCGTGCATTGCGGAGGGGAAGCGCTGGGGGGAGCCGTCAGCCTTGACGCAGGCAAGCTCGACCGTGCCCTCCGCCAGCAGTTCGTCATCCTGGTTATAAACCGCGGTGAGAAAGGTTATGCTGGCGTGGCGCAGGTTAGAAATCACAGTAACAATTTTTAAAAGATCATCGTATTTCGCCGCGTGGTGGTACCGCACCGCGCACGAGCGCACCGGCAGGTGGATTCCCTGTTGCTCCAGTTCCATATAGGGCATGCCGTAATCACGGAACAACTCGGCGCGCCCCTGGTCGAACCAGGCGGGATAATTACCATAATAGACCCTGCCCATCTGGTCGGTTTCGCCATAATACACCCGGTGATCAAGCACATTCGCCCCGGGGGTCTTGGGGGAGGGCAGCTTTCTCTTAGCCATCGGGCCATCTCCGAAATCAATCGAATTGCGGTTTTTTATATAATTATTATATATTGCCAGTAAATCTAACCGCTATTTAAAACAATGCCTGTATTGCCTAATAAATGGTATGGAGAATGCCTTTGCTAATCAAGTCTGGTCTGCTGAAGCCAAGCCCCTGGGAAGCCCCTTTTCCCAGTCAGTTGACTTTATTGCAAAAATTTATTATAGTCAAAAAGAATTAACCGGGAGGTCTTTTTTTAGCGCCCCGGACAAATGTCAAGAACGGCTGATAAAAACCCTTTAACGTTTTATTTACAGGAGTCTTAGTTATGCCTGAAGTACTTAGTGGTAATGCCGTGGTCTTCACCCAGGGCGGTCCTACTGCGGTCATTAATGCCTCTTGGGTCGGAGTAGTAGAAGGCTTAAAGGGAGCCAAGGAAATCTCCGGTATTTACGGTTCTATTAATGGCATTGACGGGATTTTAAACCAGAACCTGGTTGATCTCGCTGCCCAGGATCCCAAGACCTTACAAGCAATCTCCCGGACCCCGGCAACCCAATTGCTCTCCACCCGCCATAAGCCCACTGAGGAAGACAATGCTGCCATGCTTGTGGTCTTCAAAAAGCAGAATATCCGCTATGTCTTTGGAATTGGCGGTAATGATACCTCTGAATCCCTCGATATTATCCGGGACGCGGCGGTGAAGGATGGCTATGAATTGCGTTTCTTCCATATTGCGAAAACTGTCGACTGCGACCTTAAGGAAAACGACCATACCCCGGGATACGCTTCCGCCGCGCGGTATGTCGCCAACGCCCTGCGCGGCTGCGACCTTGACAACCAGTGCTTCGGCGGCTTTTACCTCGCTGTCTGCATGGGTCGCCATGCTGGGTTCCTGACGGCTGCCAGCGCCCTGGGCAGGGTGGAGGAGAAGAGCGGCCCGCACCTGGTGTATGTCCCGGAAGCCCCCTTTGATATCGACCGCTTCTGCAAGGATGCCTGGAACGTTTATGCCCAGGAAGGCCGTTGCGTGGTTGCGGTCTCGGAAGGGATTGAGGATAAGAACGGCACCCCGATCCTCCAGGTCTTGAGTACCGGCAAGCTCGAAGCTGACAGCCATGGCAATGTCCAGCTTTCCGGCACCGGTGCCCTGGCGGATGCCCTGGTCGGCAAGATCAAGGAATACTTTGCCGGGCAGGGCGTCAAGAACCTCCGCGCCCGCGGCGATACCCTGGGTTATATCCAACGCTCCTTCCCTGATCAAAGCCCGGTTGATCGTGAAGAATCCCTCGGCCTCGGCAAATTTGCCGCCCAGCAGGCGCTGGCGGGCGAGGCAGGCGGTTCCTGCGCCATTGTCAGGATTGCTGATGCCCCCTACCAAAGCGAGTTCCGCCTGGTTCCTTTGGGTAATGTTGCGGGCAAAACCCGCCATTTACCGGCGGAATTCATCAACCAGCAAGGCAATAATGTAACTCCGGACTTCATCAGGTGGGGCAAGCCCTTGATCGGTGAACTCTCCCCGGTTGGGATTCTGGACATGTCCAAAAAGATAGCCAAGCAATAACCACAAGATTATTCTAGATGTTAAGTAAGGTCGGGGTGGATGAGGATCTGCCCCGACCTTTATCTGCCTCCTTCAAATTCTTCCCTTGCATAGTTTTAGATATCAGTTAGAATAAACCGCCCGAAGAAATCGGGATCAACTGCCTGGTTCTTTGCATTGACCGGCAGATATGATAACTAAACACTATTGGGCATAAAACCTATAGATTCTGAGAGGAGTTACAATGATGCGATCGGGTTTATCCGCGGCCCTGATCCTTTCGGCTGCATTCCTGCTGAGTGGCTTTGACTGGAAAGAGGGTATCTCCACCCCCTTCAGAAAAACCAAAAACGCCATCGTAACTACCGGCAAAAAGGTTGCTGGCAATGATATTGATCCCGCCTCCGCTAATCTTGATGAAGATAATACTAAGTATGACTTCGTTATTGAAATCGGCGGCCAGCGCCGGGCGGAGGGCCACCGGGAATAC
>JAFGNG010000181.1 GCA_016927125.1 Planctomycetota bacterium
AAGAATTCACCAACCTTATCGTTACCGAGCGCGGTTTCCAGGCCTCGGCGAGGGTGATTACCACCTCCGATGAAATGCTGGTGGAACTGGTGAATATGAAACGATAGTAACCCAACCCCGGGGCGGCCGAACCGTCCCGGGGCAATTTGAAAGGAATCGGCGGCGGTATGATCCAGTTGACGCGGTTTAACGGCAGCGAGTTTATTCTGAACGCCGAGTTGATCAAGTTCATTGAGGAAACCCCGGATACAGTGGTAACCTTGCAGAACGGTGATAAAGTATTGGTAAAGGAATCAGCGGACGAGGTAGTGGAGCGCGCGATCAAATACGCCCGGAGCATCCGCCTCTTTCCCGAGCTTATGTAACGCTTGATGCAGGAATGGAAAAAACATGGATATCGCAACTATCATCGGGTATGTGCTGGCGGGGGGATTTCTGATCGCCGGGATCGGGGTCAGCAAGGTGCCTGGCTTTATTGACCTCCCCTCCCTCCTGATCGTTGGCGGCGGCGCTTCCGGGGCGGTGATTGTCTCTTTCCCGATGGAGCATATTAAAAAATTCGTCATTGTTACCAAGAATGCCTGGCTGCATACCGCCCAGCAGCCCATCGAGATGATTAAGCGCATGGTGGAATTTGCCGAGGTTGCCCGGCGCGACGGGATCCTGGCACTTGAAAATGTCACCGAAAATGTTGAGGATGAATTCCTTGTCAAGGGTATTCAACTCGCGGTAGACGGCACGGATCCGGAACTGATCGAAAATATCATGATGACCGAGTTGGAAACCATGGAAGAACGCCATGGCAAAGGCAAGGCGCTCTATGAAAAGCTGGAGAAGTATGCGCCGGCCTGGGGGATGATCGGTACACTGATCGGCCTGATTAATATGCTGGGCGGAGGCATGGAAGACCCCAACGCCCTCACCAGCGGCATGGCGGTCGCCCTGATTACTACCATGTACGGCTCCATCTGCGCGAACCTCCTCTTCGGCCCGATCGCGGATAAGCTGCAGATGCGCAACGACGAAGAGATCCTAATGAAACAGATTGTGCTGGAAGGCGTCAAGAGCATCCAGGCAGGAGACAACCCGAGGATCGTGGAACAGAAGCTCCGCATCTACCTGCCGCCGTCCGAGCGCCAAAGCGATGCCGAAGGATAAGGAATGGCCCGAAAACAAAAAGCGCCACCGGCCGGAGCGCCCGCCTGGCTCCTGACCTACGGCGATATGATCACCCTGGTGTTGTGCTTCTTTGTCCTGTTGTTTTCAATGTCGGAAATCAAGAAGGATAAGATCTCCAAGACCATGCGGGCCTTCCAGCAACAGTTCGGGATCCTGCCCAAGTACAAATCCATGGTGCAGGTCTTTGTGGAAACCCGCAGGCTGACCCAGACCGAGGCGAACGTTTTGCGCAAGGGCCCACCCGGCAAGACCCCGAATGTCCAGGTAATTGACCCGGGGCTGAAGATGAAGCGGGTGATTGGCGGCAAGGAATACTTTAACGAGTGGGATCATAATTTAACCATTAAAGGCAAACAATTAATCGCCAGCAAGATCGCCCCGGAGCTGCGCGGGTATGACAACCGGATTGAAATCCGCGGGCATACCGCCAGCGCCTCCTACGGCGGGGGCAGCCCTTATCGCGATGCGTGGGACCTCTCCTATCGCCGCGCCCTCGCGGTGATGCAGTACCTGGTGGAGGAATGCGGGCTGTCGGAAGAGCGTTTCCGCCTCGTTGCCTGCGGCGACAATGATCCGATTATGAGCAACCTCCTGCCGGACGCGCGGGAATATAACCGGCGGGTGGAAATAGTGATGACCGAGGAATTGGTGAGCGATCGCGAGCTCCGGAAACAGCCGTAGCTTAGAGGTTTTAACCGGGCTGAAAAATTTGCTGATTGTGCGGTTAAGATCCTTGCATTTCGCCTCCTCGCATCTTTAATAATAAGAGGTGACTCAAGGACGATAACCCGGTGTGAGCCTAAGGAGAAAGAGCAATGGCAGAAGAAGAAAATGTCGAACAAGCATCGGCTGCGGAAGCGGCACAAGCTCCCATGTTTTCCAGCAAAGGATGGATTATTGTTATTTTAATTGTCGTTATTGAGGCAGTCTTCTTCGGTATCCTGCTCTTTTCACGTAATACTGATCCGGCGGACAGTACGATTACCGGCGCGGAAAGAAAGTTGCAGCCGGCGAACCTGCTCAACAAATACACGGTTGCCTTTGAGGGGTTGCCCTTCAGTATCCAGAGCATGACCCGTACGGAAACGCTGTCAATGGATATTGAAATCATCCTCGGCCTGACCGTGGAAGAACAGGCCCGGGCCAACGCGCAATTGCCGGAGCCGCCGGTTATGGAACAGTATAAGCTGGCGGTTATGAGCCTGAAACCCCATATCCTTGACAAGCTGCGCAATATTATCAACAACATGAGCACCCAGCAGATTAATAAGCCTGAAGGGGAAGCCATCATCAAGGAAGACCTCCGGGCTTATATCAACGAGCGCCTTCGCGGCCTGGAATTTGAAGGCGAGGAGGGCAAGGCGGGCAAGGAGCGGGTTATCGAAGTCGTGATTACGCAGATAGTGATGAGTTAAGATAAAAGGGGGATTGACCATGCCGAATGAACTCAACCAGAGCGATATTGACGCACTTTTAAGAAGCGGTGAAGATCTTGGCGGTGAAGAAGGTACCCTCAGCGGTAATGATCTTGATCAGTTGATCAATACTACTATGATGTCAATGCCGGATTTTAGCGAATCCCCGGAGATGGTGTCGGGCTCCGGCACCAGCCCGACCCTTGAAATGCTCTAC
Source organism: Planctomycetota bacterium (assembly GCA_016927125.1). Lineage (GTDB taxonomy): Bacteria > Planctomycetota > SZUA-567 > SZUA-567 > JAFGNG01 > JAFGNG01. The sequence continues at coordinate 2,812 of JAFGNG010000181.1, forward strand.
AACGTGGAGTTGAATGTTCGCGTCGAACTTGGCCGCACCAAGATGGCGGTGGAAGATATCCTGCGCTTGCGCGAGGGTTCGGTAATTACCTTTGACAAGGACTCCGGCGCGCAGGTTGATATCCTGGTAAACGACCGCCTGGTAGCGCATGGCGAAGTGCTCGTGCTTAATGACCTCTTCTGTGTGCGTGTAACCGAGGTGCTTTCAAACAAGGAAAGAAGCATCCTGGGACGGGAATAAACCGCTAAAGTAACTACCGGAGTCTTTAATGATTCCTTGATTTTTACCTGGTCGCGAGGATATTTCTACAAAAATGTCTTTCATATAGAGCTGCTACCATAAAATATAAACAGTGCGCAACCCCAAGAAATTACATATCTTATATAGCCATCATCAGCTTATACCGAATATCCGGGGATCAAATTTGATCCGTTATTCAGTTATTTTTTTCAATCTATCCGAAAAAAGTTGATTTCATCCCTTTCTATTTATAAAATAATATAATTACGATGATTATGAATAATTATCGCACAGCGATACTCACGCTTATATTTGCTTATTGCGCACCACTTTGGGCGGGGGAGGTAATCCCTGTACCAAAGTCGGAGATCTTGGCAGAAGCGCCTGAAAAAGCTGTAACAGCAGTTGCAATAGACAATAGCGTGGAAAAAGAGAAGGTTTTTCAAAACCTGGCAGGAGATGGCAGCTTCAGCGAACAAGAGGCGGATAATCGTCGGGAACAGGAAGATCTCTGGTTTGTACTTCTCAGATTTGCCGGTTCGTTCCTGCTTTTATTAACGCTAGTCTGGGTTGTGATTGCAGTTTTAAAAAGAATTCTTCCGACGAGGAACCAGCTCTTTAATTCCCGTTCCGTGGAGGTCTTGAGCCGCACTCACCTTGACAGCAGAAGATATGTTGCCCTGGTACGTATTGGCGTAAGGGTTTTAGTGGTGGGAGTGGGACCGGAGAGCATAACCGTGCTTTCTGAAATTATTGATAAAGAAGAAGTCTCTGCAATCCTGCAGGAAGCGCGCCCGGCTACTGAAAGCGGGAAAAGCATCTTCCGCAAGCTCTTGCAGAGCAGCCTCCTGCGAGGGCCTGAGGAGAACGCAAAGATTACTTCGGGGGGGGAAGGGGATAGTTTTCTCTCTCAGGGAACAGGCAAGGATTCAATCCATGCCCGGCTGAGAGGGAGGGGAGCTAACGGCCAGTAAGGGCGGCGGGGAGAGCCGCCCGGCCGTTATGGAAGGGATGGGGCGAGTTAAGAAGGAGTTTTATTGGAGGTACAGCACTTGGGGGGTGGTAGAGGCAATGCGGTGGGGGCCTTGGTACAATGGCGCATTGCGACAGTAGTACTGGTTGGCATCATTTTCTTCGCGGCACCGGTGAATGCCGCGGAGGAAGGGGGGATTGGTCTACCCACAATTGCGGATGGCGGCCTGGCCATGGCGGAAAGCCCTCGCCAGGTCGCTACAGTCCTGGTGACGGTAGCGATGCTGACCATCCTGACCTTGTCGCCAAGCATCCTCATCATGACCACCTGCTTCACCCGCATCGTGATTGTCTTTGGGTTTTTGCGACGGGCCCTGGCAACCCAGCAGCTTCCCCCCAACCCGGTGATTATGGGGCTGGCGCTCTTCCTGACCCTCTTCATCATGTTCCCCACCTGGGAGCAATCGTGGGAAGTTGGCCTGGGTCCGTACATCAGGGGCGAGCTTGATCCCGATACCGGGGAACCGCTGAGCCAGGATGTTGCCTTTACCCGGACCATGGTTCCGATCAGGGAGTTTATGTTCCGTTGCCTGAATGAAAACCAAGGCCGGCCGGAGATAGAGCTTTTCATGGGGATTTCCGGCCGGGAGCTGACCGCGGATACAGACTTAACTAAAGAGATGGTTCCCAGCCATGTGCTGGTGCCGGCATTTGTAACCAGTGAACTTAAACGCGCTTTCTGGATGGGGTTTTTACTTTACCTGCCGTTTTTGGTGGTGGATATGGTAATCAGCTCGGTGCTGATGAGTATGGGGATGATGATGTTGCCGCCGGTGATGATCTCACTGCCGTTCAAAATCATCCTCTTTGTGATGGTTGATGGCTGGAACCTGCTGATGCGCGGGATGGTTTTAAGTTTTCCTGCGGTCGGGGGATAGCTTCGCAATTAATAGTGTCATGAGGATCACTGCCCGATGGGACCGGAAGAAGTTATTTCCATTACCAATAACATGCTCTGGACAGCGTTTCTAATCAGCATGCCGATGCTGCTGACCGCGCTGGGGGTAGGCGTCTTTGTGAGCTTGATCCAGACCGTCACCGGGGTGCAGGAGATGACCCTGACCTTCGTTCCCAAGATCCTCGGGATCCTGATCGCGTTATTGATTTTCATGCCGTGGATGTCCACGGTGTTAATAAATTTTTCCACTGAGATTTTTGTCCGGATTGCCGGCGGTTAGGGGCTGAGGTTTTGAATCGGAGTCAAGTTTGAACCTGGTGGACATAACCCTCAACGAATTCCTGATCCTGGTGCTTGTGCTTCTGCGGATGAGCGGAGTGGTGGTCTTCGCGCCTTTCTTCGGCGGCGAGAACCTACCGCAGCGCGCGCGGATCGGGCTGGTGGTATTCCTGAGTATCATCGCCTATCCGATGGCGATGAAGACGCTGCACGGCATGGCGCTGCCGCTGTCATTGATAGATCTCTCCTTCCTGGCGATGCGGGAGATCCTGGTCGGCGCCGCTCTGGGGTATGGCGGCAGCCTGGTTTTTACCGGGGCGCAGCTCGCCGGGGAGCTGATCGGGCAGCAGGTCGGCTTTACCCTGGCAAACGTGGTGGATCCGATGCTGGAGCAAGAGATTGGTATAATCAGCTTCCTGCAATTTACCTTGGCGATAGTGGTCTTCATCTCCCTGAACCTGCACCTTGTGCTTGTCAAGATCCTGGCCTTGAGCTACGACGTGGTGGGCCTGGGCGGCGCGCTCCTACGCTGGGAGTTCTTTAATTATTTGAGCGATATGTTTGGCCGGATCTGGTCGGCCGCGATTGAACTGGCCGGCCCGGTCCTGCTGGTAATGCTGCTGGTGAGCGTGGTGGTGGGCTTCCTGACCCGGACCATGCCGCAGTTGAATATTATTGTGATCGGCCTGCCTTCGCGGACCTTGATCGGCCTGCTGGCGCTGTGTTTCGTGGCGCGGCCGTTTATCCTGAGCATGGGCAGGTTGTGCGAGCAG
>JAFGNG010000182.1 GCA_016927125.1 Planctomycetota bacterium
CGCCTGGGCCTGCCAGCAACGGGAGAGAAAGAACTCCCGCCGGCGGTGCGCGCAGCCCTGGCCGGGAAGAAACTAACGCCAAGGCCAAGGGGCAGGCGCCAGCACCGGCCGAGGCTGCGATAATCAAAACGCTTTTATCCTACTTTTTACAACCCGGGGTGAGCCTGTGATTGAAGTTGATGAAAAACTCTGGCAACGTTACCGCGAGGGCGACCAGCAGGCTTTTGAAGACTTGATCACAGCCTACTTACCGTTAGTCAAGATCACGGTCGGCCGCATTGCTGTAAACCTCCCCAACTTCATCGACTACGAAGAGCTTTACAGCACGGGGTGCGTGGGCCTGCTCGACGCCATCCGTCGTTATAATCCCGCCCGGGAAGCAAAATTCACCAGTTACGCCATCACCCGCATCCGCGGCGAGGTCCTGGACGAACTTCGGCATAATGACCTTCTCGGCCGGGTTACGCGCGACCGAGTAACCCGCATCCGCGAAGCGGAGAACAAGCTCCTGAGAAAGGGCAAGCCCGCGGATTCGCAGGAAATCGCCCGCGAAGCCAAGCTTTCCATGAATGAATACTACGATGCCATTATGGGTGAGCGCGCCACCCGGATGATCAGCCTCTCCGAGGTTGTTGCCAGCGAGGACAAGAATCAGACCCTGGCAGATGTCCTGGAAAGCAAGAATTTAATGGTTTCCGACCGGATGCCGATGGAGGACGAGGAGATCCTTACCGTGGTCCAGGAGATGCTCGATGATCGCGAAAAGACTCTGGTTCTTCTCTATTACCATGATGGACTTACACTTAAGGAGATTGGCGCCATCCTGGGCGTCTCTGAAAGCCGGATTTCACAGATCCATGCCGAGATGCTGGAGCGAGTGAGAAAAAATTTAAAAAAAATCGGAATTTGATTAAAGACCTGCCTCTGAGCTGGTCGATACCATAACTGGAAGTCTGTATTTGGAATCATGGTATTAACCGCTAAACCAGCAACAGAGGCGTGAGAACATGGATAACGAAGCACTACAACACCTTTGGCAACAAGAAGTTATGGCTTCCACCCATAAAACTGCAGACCCAGAGGGGTTTGAGGTAGAGGATCTGGAGATAATCCAGCAAAACGATCTCAGCAATACAGATCTAAATTTCGGCCAGATGCCATTATTATTTGCCTCTAATCCGACTTTTGCTGCTTAAAGGACAATTAATGTGGCTCCGGTTCTCCAACCGGAGCAGTCACAGGCTGCAGAGCCTGTGCCACAGAAAAATAAGATAGCAATAAGAGATTCCAGATTTCGAAAATTATCTCTCTACTTGAAAATCTGGTATTTTGGGGGGGAACCTGCTGAGCCGATAATCCGGGGGGAAACAGGTAGTTGTGCTTTTACCTGCATGCGGATGGTCTCAGGGGTTGACTCAGGTTTGAATCTTACGTACACTGCTTGGGATGCGACTATGCATGAATAATCCCGGCACAAGAGGAAGATGGGGAATTGAAAGGGGCGTGTGATGGTTGATAATGTTGGCGGAGTCAATCCGCTTGCTAATAACGGGCAGGCCAAACGGCTGCAAAAAGCCTACCAGCCGGAGGCGCAAGCGCCGCGCGGCACGGATTCGGTAAAAATCTCCGAGGATCTCCAGAAGGTGCAGGGAACTGAAGGCATCCGCATGGACAAAGTGATGGAGGTCAAGAAAGCCCTGGCTGACGGGACCTACATTACCGAGGAGAAGCTCGACAAGGCCTTGGACAAGGCGATTGATGACGCCTTTGACAGCCAGAATAACCCGCAGTAATCTGTAAATTGGGTGGTTGCGGTGCTGGCAGGAGTCCCTCCCCGCATCTCGGCAGGCGTTTTATTTCCCTGCCGGTTTCACTGGAAATTTCTTCATCTCCACCAGGCGGACGCTGATGCCCTTGCTGTCCGGGATAATGGTCAGGGGCCCTTTATGCGGCTTCCTGATCTGGACCATGATTTCCCCCAGCCTGATCCTTACCCCGGGATAAACCATTTCCATAACATTAATCTGGCGCGGATAACTCTTCCGGCTTTCAGCCAGGATGGAGGCGTATTCCCGGTTAAGCTCTTCCTTGCGGGTGCGTAGATTCTTGATCTGTGTGGCCACGTCCTGGATGAGATGGTGCTCAGTCTTGGGATAATCTTTAATCCGGTTTGCCTTGCCGGCGATAGGGGAAACTTCCTCCGAGAGTTTTTGGAGATAGAGATCCACCTTGGAGATTGCCTTGCGGATCTTGGCCATCTGCTCTTCAAAATACCAGGTGGTTCCAACCACTATGGAGGTATCAATGCCGAGGGAAGAGCCGATCTTTTCCGCTACAATCCCGCGGAAGGCATTGGTTTCGCCCCCCAGGATCGAGCCCTTTTCAATAAACAGGGCGCCCATGGTCATTACCTTGCAGCCAACAATTTCATTCTGGATAATGATATCGCCCTTGGCCTGGGCCAACAGATTCTTGAGGTAACGGGCCCGGATACTGCCCTTTTCGGAGATAATTTCCCCAGTGCCCTTACCGATGGCACCGCCATTGATGGAAACATCCCCCTCGCTCCAGACATTACAGGCGCCGACTGTGCCGCCGATATAGACTTCCTTCCTGCCTTTGATGCTGAAGCCATCCAGCACCTGCCCGTGGATATCGACCGAGCCGACAAAGTTTACGTCGCCCACGGAGAGATCGACATCGGAATTGATCGAATACTTTTCGGTCAGCGAGAGAGTATGTCCGTCAAACATTAACCGCCCGTCAATCTTAGCGGTGCATAAGCCGCTCTGGGGGTTAAACCCGATATTATCGCCAATTCGCACGTTCAGGGGTTTTCCCGGGGAAGCCACGATTTTTTTGCCATAGATGGTAATCCCGTCTTCGCCTTTACTGGGGGGACGGACCATCGCGATGTCATGCTCGGCAAGGGCGTTTTCTATCAGGTTGGTTTCATGGTAATTGATCTTGCCGGATTCATCCGGGGTGTAACGGGCAGTCTCGGAAGAAGGCTTGATCAGGAAATCAATGGTGCCGTTCTCACCCGGGATCGGCGGCAGCCCGGCCGCTACCAGGATAGGTCCCACCCGCTTATTGCCCTCGCCGAGAAGGCGGATCAACATTCGCAGGCATTCCCGGTCAATGCCATAGTGGATTTCATTTTTATTGAGAAGAAGCTCAAGTTCCCTGCAATCGGGGAGGAAATCCCGATCAAAGATTTCATATTCAAGGAAGGCAGTCATGTGGTTGGTGGTGATGCTGAGGCGGTACATCCTGAATTCATCTTTTTTTTCATCCAGGACCTTCAGCCGAGTCCTTTCCCCACCCTGGTTGCGGAACCAGACCACCCCGTGCTGGGTTTTGGGAATACCGAAAGGGCAGGATTGATCCATGATTGTCTTCCGTGGTCAGTTAACAGGCCCGCTACCCCTCAGCCAAGACAGGCACAGTATATCCACCCAATATGTTACGGATTTGCAAGGAGCGATAAAACCCTTTGTTAAGTTTTTTTCAGCCAACCCGGGAAACCAGAGTGTCCGCACCAAGCCCGGGAGTTATGCCAGGCAGTTAAAGCCCTAGTTGCTCCGCGTGGGGCTGGATTTCATCATCTTCAAATTTCCGGAAGAGGATCTCCGGATTGCCAATGGCGTGGCCGGCGACCAGGAGGCTCTCCTGGTGCCAGTCGCCCGCGGCCAACGCCGGCAGGTTTAGCATCAGGCGCAGTTTATCCGCCGCGAAGGGCAGGAAGGGGGACATGAAAACACCCAGGGCCTCGACTACCCGCAGGCCAATATGCACTGCCATGGCACAGCGGTCGAGATCCGTCTTGCGCGTGGTCCAGGGTTTTTCATTTTCCAGAAACTGATTGCCTCCCTGGGCGAAACGCATCAGGCGTTCGAGGGCGGCTTTATATTTGTGGGCATCCAGCAGGGCGGCAATTTCGACGCGGGCGGTGGTGATCTCCGCCAGCATCGCTTTGGCCCGCGTGGAGAGTTCCCTGGCTTCCGGCACTGTGCCTTCGAAGTATTTCTGCGCGAAGACCAGGTTGCGCTGAATGAAATTCCCCAGCGTATCCGCAAGCTCGGAATTATTCCGCAACTGGAAATCCTCCCAGGTGAAGTTGCTGTCACTGCCCTCCGGGGCGATGGCGCTGAGGTAATAGCGCAGGGGGTCGGGTGAGAAGTGTTCAAGATAGTCATTGACCCAAACCGCGTAGTTGCGGCTGGTGCTGGCCTTCGCGCCCTTGATATTCAAGAACTCGTTGGCGACGATGTCATAAGGAAGCTGGTAATCGCCATGCCCCATTAGGATTGCCGGCCAGATAATGGCATGGAAGACAATATTATCCTTACCGATGAAGTGCAGGATCCGGCTGTCGGGTTCCTGCCAGTATTGCTTCCAGAGCGCCGGCTTGCCCTTAGCGGCCGCCCACTCCTGGGTAAAGGTGATATAGCCGATCGGGGCGTCAAACCAGACATACAATACCTTACCTGCCACTCCCTCCAGGGGCAGGGGCACGCCCCAGTCAAGGTCACGCGTAATCGAGCGGGCAATCAAGCCCTGCTTCAGCAGGTTGTTGCTGAAACGCTTGACATTATCCCGGAAATGCGGGTGCGCGTTGATATAGGCCTGGATATCCTTTTCAAAACTGTCCAGGCGTAAAAACCAATGGTCAGTGCCCTTGACTTCAGGGGTTCCGCCGCAGAGCGCACAGCGGGGTTCAACCAGCTTGGTGGCATCGATCATCTTGCCGCAGCTTTCACACTGATCCCCTTTGGCGCCAGGGGTTTGGCAATGATGGCAGGTGCCCTCGACATAACGATCAGGTAAAAACATATCACAGGCCGGGCAGTAGAGCTGCTCGGTGGAGCGTTTTTGGACATAGCCCTGCTCGTGGTGGCGGAGAAAGAATTCCTGTGCCACCTGGTTGTGCTTCTCCGTGCGGGTGCGGCCGTAAATATCAAATTTGATACCAAGGCCGTCAAAAGCCTTGACCGCATCGCCGTAGGAATTATCAATTAGTTCCTGGTTGCTGATCCCCTGTTGTTTCGCCTTGATGGTAATAGCAACACCGTTCTCATCAGAGCCGCAGATAAAGGCTGCATCCCGACCGGAGAGGCGCAGGTAGCGTACGCAGATGTCTGCCGGCAGGTAGGCGCCGGCAATATGGCCGATATGAATGGGCCCGTTGCCATAAGGCAGGGCCGCAGTTACGAGATAACGAGCCGGGTCAGAATGGCTGGGTTCGGTCATAATGTCTATTCCTGCGACTAGGTTAGGTTATCAAATCAACATAATCCACTTAACTTTCTTGTCTGCTAAAAGGTTATGTATGAAGTATTTTGCAGATTAACCCTGCTTTGTCAATACTATACGAAAAAGGATATTTCTCTTGACATTTTCCTAACCTATGGGAAAATATATTAACTGTGAATTTCGCGCGTCATGCCACTGGGAAGTGAAGGCGGGTTGCGCGTTGCTGAAACGATTACGTGAGTGATACTGAAAATCACCATACAAGAAAGACGACTTTGTGATTACATTTGGTTTTGAATGTTTGGTTATATTAAGTATGGTTTACCTATTCCCGGTCATTATGAGCAGGAAGCCAGGGGTGTTATGCCCTGTTTCAACAGGGCTTATACCTGTAATTGCTCCCCCCGGCCGGGGACTTCAAAATCCTCACGTACTGAAAAAAATAGAGAGAGCTGATTTACGTTTCGCTATGGTGTGCCATGATGTTTCAAGGCGCACTGTAATTTGACGAAACCAGGCAATCTCTAAAGAGGAAACTCCCTCTAATTTCAGTCAACGCCCATCTCCTTAACCTCACTTCACAGCATGACGCTTCAACAACTCCTTCTTTAAGGGAGAACTAGCTGTGAACGAGATGACCTACTACATGTTAATTGCTGCAGCCTTTGTGGTCGGGGCGCTGCTGCGCCACATCTGGGGCAAGTACCAGGTAAAATCCTCAGAAAACGATGCCAGGCGCATCCGCCAACAGGCGAACCACGAAGCCAAACAAATCTGTAAAGACGCTGAAATCAAGGCCAAGGAAGACAACCTCCGCGAACGCCAGAAGATGGACAAGGAATTTCGTAACGAGCGCAATGAACTCAAGTCCATTGAGAAGCGTTTGACCAAGCGCGAAGACAACCTGGACGCCAAGAGTGAGAACCTGGACAAGAAAGAGGCTGCGCTCGAAAAGACCGGGCGCGATCTTACCGCCCGGGAGCACGAATTGCAAAAGCGCTATGAAGCCGTGAATGAAACCATCCAGAAGCAGGAAGACAAGCTGTTGGAGATTTCAACCTACACCCGCGAGCAGGCAGAGAGCGAGATCTTCCGCCGCCTTGAGGAACAACTCGCACAAGAAATCGAGCAGCGGGTGGAGCGTGCCGACCAGCGCTACAAGGAGATCGCTGATGAGCGCGGCCAGGAGATCCTGACCACCTCGATCCAGCGTCTGGCCGTGGATTACACCACCACCAACGTGACCTCCACCGTGGAATTGCCGCATGACGAGATGAAGGGCCGCATCATCGGCCGCGAGGGGCGCAATATCCGCGCC
>JAFGNG010000183.1 GCA_016927125.1 Planctomycetota bacterium
CTGGAACTGGTCGCCGCCACCACGGCCGCGGCCGGGGCGCTGGAGCAGAACCCGCACTTGGCCGAGTTAAAAGAAACCACGCTCGGTTCGGAAATCATGGCGCTGACCCGCTCTACCAATGCCCTGCAGGACCTGGCCGTGCGGTTGCGCATGATGTCGATCCAGGGCATGTTCCAGCGCATGAAACGGGTTGCCTTTGATGTCTGTCGCGCCAGCGGCAAGCGGGCGAGGATAATCCTGAAGGGCGCTGAAACCCAGGTTGACCGGGGAGTGGTGGAAAACCTCACCGGCGCCATGGTCCACCTGATCAGGAACGCGGTTGATCACGGCATCGAACCTCCTGCCAAGCGCCGCGAGGCCAGCAAACCGGAATCCGGCAGCATCACCCTGCAGGCCGGCCGGGAAGGCTCGGAAATTTTCATTGCAGTCAGTGATGACGGCAAGGGCCTGGACCTGGAACGGCTTAAACAAAAGGCGGCGGAGCGCGGCCTGCTCAATCCGGAACATAGCCTCAGCGATGAGAAGGCTTTTGAGCTGGTCTTTGCCGAAGGCCTCTCGACCGCCCAGACCGTTACCGGCGTCTCCGGGCGCGGCGTGGGGATGCTGGCGGTGAAGAACGCGGTGGAATCCCTGCGTGGCAGGATCACCCTGCAAAGTTCCCCCGGTGAAGGCCTGACTGTGCGCCTGACCATGCCGCTGGCGCTGGCCTCGGTTGAGGGGCTGGTGGTCCGGGTGGGCGGGTCCTATTACATTATCCCGGCCAACTCCATGCGGGAGTGTTTCTCCGCCCAGCCGAAGGATCTCTCCACCGTCAAGGGCAAGGGGCGGATGGTCAAGTTCCGGGACGCTCTCCTGCCCATTATCCACCTTGGCAAGCTTTTTGCGATCCCCTTTGAAACGGAGGATCCCACCGCCGGAGTGCTGGTGGTTACCGAGCACCGGAAACGCTTCGCCGCCCTGCTGGTTGACGAGGTTATCTCCAGCCAACAGGTTATGGTGCGCCCGCTGGACGGGGAACTCGCCAAAATCGACGCCGTCTCCGGCACTGCCTCCCTCGGGGTACTAGGTCTCGCCCTGGTGCTCGAGATGTCGGTCATTCTCAAGGATATCTCCAGCCTGCGCGCCAACGATCTCAGCGGCGCCAATAAACGGAAAGACCAGGTAGAAACTGTTGATATCGGCTCCAACCAGGTCGGGATGGTGGATTTTGAAGTTGAACACCTTGAGAACGGCAAGCGGATCCGGAGCCTCTTCGCGATCAACGCTTTCAAGGCGCGTGAATTCGTGCCCGCCACCTCCCTTACTCCCCTGCCCGCTTCGCCGAAGGGCTTTGCCGGGATGCTGCTGTTGCGCGACAAAACTATCCCGGTGGTCCGGCTTGTGGAGCTCTTGGGCTTCACCCCGGCGGAGGATTCGGAAAACATTATTATGATTTGTGAATTCGGTTCCCAGGCTATTGGCATGCTGGTCTCGGCAATCAACCGGGTGCATTACATCTCCTGGGCCGAGATCAAGCCTCCGCCGCAGGCGCATGACCTGGTGAAAAACTCTTACATTGTCGGGATTATCCTGATGCATCGGGAGACGCTCTTCGTGCTTGATTTCGAGCACATTGTCCAGGATGTCCTCTACCTCTACAAGGACTTCGGCCAGACCCTGCACGGCGTGGAGCGCCGCAAAACCGGCAGTCGCATTCTCCTGGCGGAGGACTCGGCAATCGTCCGCCGCAAGATCTCTACCGCCTTGCAGGAGGCTGGCATGGAGGTTTTCGAGGCTGCCAATGGCCTGGAAGCGAAGGAAATGATTATGGCCCTGCTGGCGAAGGTGGAGAGCGAGGGCGGCAGTATCTTCGACCACCTCGACCTGGTGTTGAGCGACATTGAGATGCCGGAGCTTGACGGCTATACCCTGACCAGTACGATCAAAACCCATCCCGCGCTCATGGGCCTGCCGGTTATCCTGCAGAGCTCGCTAACCAATGAAACCATTGTCAAGCGGGCAAAAGAGGTACATGCCAACGGTGTGGTGGGCAAGCATGACCCGGACGAGCTGGCCTTACAGTTGAAGCAATATTTATAGCCCTGATAAAATAACAGGCGCTCCGGGCAACCTGCTCCGCGCGCCTGCTGGTTTAAAAAATATTGGCAGCCATCAGGATTCCAGGCTCTCCAGGAGGGTTTGGAATTTTTCGATCTGCGCTTCCAGGTCTTCCTTGAGGGCACGCTCGCGCTCGATGATTTCCGGCTTTGCCTTGGAAAGGAATTCCTCGTTCTTGAGCTTGGTTGCACTCCGGCGCAGGAATTCCTCCTTCTTCTGCAGATCCTTCTCCAAACGATTCTTTTCCAGTTCCACATCCATCAGGCCGGAGAGGGGCACGTAGATCGACATGGCATCCAGGATCTCGCTGGCGGCCTGGGCTGGTTTCGGCAGCGCTACCGCAATCTCTAACTCCTCCAAGACTGCCAGGCGCGCAATCAACCCGACCTGGTGCTTGAGAATCTGCTCCACCTCCTCGTCCCGGGCGCTGACGCTGATGGCCAGGGGTTTGCGCGCGGCCAGGTTGAACTTGCTGCGCACGTTGCGGATGGCGCGGATTGCCTCTTGCGCCAGGTTCATTTCCTCCTCGAGCTTCTGGTCGCGCCATTCCTCCTGCGCCTGGGGCCAGGGTGCCCGGATCAGATCCGGCGGGGCGTCTTCGGATTGCGCCTTGAGGCCGCGCTGGGGCGCCAGCTTCGCCAGCAGGCCCCAGATCTCCTCGGTGATATACGGGATTACCGGATGCAGCAGGCGCAGCATGGTGTCGAGCACGTAAGCCAGCACCCGCGCCGCCACCGCCGCGCTCTCGCCGCCATCGCGGAAGCGCGCCTTGGTAATCTCCAGGTACCAGTCGCAGATGTCATGCCAGGCGAAATCGCGCAGGCCCATGGCGAGATCGCTGTAGCGGTAATTATCCAGCGCCTGCCTGGCCGTGGCCGAGGTGGCCGCCAGGCGGGAAAGGATCCAGCGGTCCTCGAACTCCAGCTCTTCATACTCCACATCCCCGGCGCAGGGGTTGGGCGCGGTGGCGACGAGGTTCATCAGGACAAAGCGGCTGGCGTTCCAGAGTTTGTTAATGAAATTCCGCCCCATCTCGAAGCGGGTCGGAGAGAGGCGGATGTCCTGCCCCTCGGTGGTGAGCGCTGCCAGGGTGAAGCGCACTGCGTCGGCGCCGTATTGTTCAATCATGTCGATGGGATCAATGCCGTTGCCGAGCGATTTCGACATCTTCCGCCCCTCGTCATCCAGCACGGTCCCGTGAATATAGACATCGCTGAAGGGCGCCTCGCCGCAGAAGTAATAGCCCATCATCACCATGCGCGCGACCCAGAAATAAATAATGCCGCGGTCGGTAACCAGGACATTCGTGGGATAGAAATATTTCAACTCCTCGGTTTCCTCCGGCCAGCCCAGGGTAGAGAAGGGCCAGAGCGCCGAGCTGAACCAGGTGTCCAGCACATCGGGATCACGCTGGATATTCTTGGACGAACATTTTGAGCACTTGGTCGCGTCTGCCATGGAAACCGTGATCTCGCCGCAGTCCTCGCAATACCAGACCGGCAATTGGTGGCCCCACCAGATCTGGCGCGAGATGCACCAGTCGCGGACATTCTCCAGCCAGGAGAGGTAGACCTTTTCCCAGCGCTGGGGATGGAACTCCACCTCGCCCTTGCGGGTGGCTTCGATCGCCTGCTTCGCCAGCGGCTTCATCCGCACAAACCACTGTTCGCTCAGGTACGGCTCGACAATGCTGTCGCAGCGGTAGCAATGCCCAACCGCGTGCAGGTGCTCTTCGGTCTTTTCGAGCTGGCCTTTTTCTTCCAGCTCTTCAACCAGGAGCTCCCGGCAGCGGAAGCGGTCCAACCCGGCGTACTTGCCGGCTTCCTCGGTCATGGTGCCATCGGGGCCGATGACCACCACCTGTTCCAGTTCATGGCGCAGGCCGCATTCATAGTCGTTGGGGTCGTGCGCGGGGGTTACCTTAACCACCCCGGTGCCGAATTCCATGTCCACCATCTCGTCGGTGATGATTGGGATCTTCCTCCCCAGCACCGGCAGGAGCACGCACTGGCCGACAAATTTCTCGTAACGCTTGTCCTCGGGGTGGACCGCCAGAGCGGTGTCTCCCAGCAGGGTCTCCGGACGAGTGGTCGCCACGATCAGGTTCTGGCGCGTGCCCTTTATTGGGTAGGCGATATGCCAGAGGCTGCCGCCCACCTCCTGGTGTTCCACTTCGTCATCGGCAAGCGCTGAGTGGCAGCGCGGGCACCAGTTGATCAGCCTGCGGCCGCGGTAGATCAGCCCGTCATTATACAGGCGGACAAAGACCTCGCGCACCGCCCGGGAGAGCCCTTCGTCCATGGTGAAGCGTTCCCGCTCCCAGTCGCAGGACACGCCCAGCCGGCGCAACTGGGTGACAATGCTGCCGCCGTATTCCTGCTTCCACTCCCAGACGCGCTCGATGAATTTCTCCCGCCCGAGGTCTTCGCGCTGGAGGTCTTCCTTGGCGAGCTGCTTCTCCACCACGTTTTGCGTGGCAATGCCGGCGTGGTCGGTACCGGGCATCCAGAGGGTTTCATTCCCGGCCATACGGTGAAACCGGATCAGGATATCTTGCAGGGTATTGTTCAGCGCGTGCCCCATATGCAACAGGCCGGTGACGTTGGGCGGGGGAATGACAATCGTATAGGGCTTCTTCCCGGAGTTTGGTTCCGCGTGGAAGAGACCCTCGCTGTCCCAGTGCTGGTACCACTTCTCTTCAATCCCGGCCGAGTTGTACTGCTTGGGAAGGCCCTCAATAAATTTTTCCAGCTCTTTCATGGCGTAGTTTCCGTTTTGTCAGGATAAAATTCGTCTGGCGTAGGTTTCCATTGGCCCTGAAGTCTATCTAAAATGCTTTTTTCCGGCAAGGAGATTAATGCCACTAATTTATTGGCTGAGGAGATCCTTGGCATAAATAAGAGAAACCCCCGCACTTTCGCAGGGGTTTCTATTGTGTTCACCATTAGGTTGAACACTTTAGGTGGATGGGAGTTCTTAAAAGTTTTTCGGCATTCAATCTCGCAAACAAGGTTTCGAATCGCAACTTCAAATGCCGAGACAAAGCTTCTAATTACCCGAGCTGGCTTTATCTCTTTTTCTTCTTCTTGGCGACTTTCTTCTTGGCTACCTTTTTCTTGGCGGCCTTTTTCTTTGCTACTTTCTTCTTCGCTACTTTCTTCTTGGCAACCTTCTTCTTGGCTACCTTTTTCTTGGCGGCCTTTTTGGCTTTTTTCTTCGCCATAGCCCCCCCTTTCATTCAAAACTGGGAACTCCCATTCCCGAAAACGCGCCGCCTTTACCAACAAAGGCGATCCACGCCACCTTTATATTTAAGCAGATACCTCCGCCGGGCTGTAATTGCCCAGATGCCGGTCTGCCAATTCACCAATCTTGGACTTGTTCCAGTTCTCCACGCGCGAATAATAGCCAACCACGCGGGTGATATGATACAGGACTTCCGGTTCGCGCTTAGCGGTCAGGATATCTTCCAGCACCTCCCAGTCGGCCTTTTCAACCGCGGCGGAAGGGAAGACGGTTGTCAGCTTGGATATGGTATGCTCAATCGCGAACTCGCCTTCCTTGCCACTCTTGTCGATGGCAACTCCCCGGAGTTGCGGATGCGCTTCCACCGCATCAAAGAATTCGTCAAGTCTCATGGTGTCTCTCCCTCTTTTGCTAAAGTAAAACGCCTCAGTGAGTTTTAAAATTTGCTTAGTTTTTCTCTTACTAAAATATATCGGATGAATCGGGTCGATTCAAGAGTACTTTTTGCTTCAAACGCAGAAAAATTCAAATTTTATTTGGCAATAATTTTCCAAGCAACCATCTTGAAAATTCAAGTGTATGAAACCTGATTATGAAGCGCAAGATCTAATCGCCAATTTTAAAAAGAGAATTGCAAAATTATTTCTTTTGGAAAAATTGTCGGAAAGGTTTTGCTACCACCTGAAATTGAATTTCGGGTATGATTTTAAATCTGCCGGGGGCAAGAAATTTTTATTAAGGAGATCTCACTCATGGGCATTGAAACTCGAAGCCTTGAAGTTACCACGCAGGGTAATACTGATATCCTCGACATTACCGAAGCGGTCCGTCACTGCGCGCAAGAGACAGGTTTTGCTAACGGCCTGGTCAATGTCTTTATCGGAGGTGCCACCGCCGGGATTACCACCCTCGAGTGCGAACCCGGCGCGGTCTCTGATTTACAGGCCGGCCTGGAGCGGATCGCCCCGGAAAACCTGGGTTATCTGCATAATGAGGCTTACCCTGACGGCACCGGCCACAGCCCTGTCCGTGCTGCCCTGCTCGGGCCCGAAGTTACCCTGCCGCTCATCAATGGCGCGCTCGCGCTCGGGACCTGGCAACGGGTGGTATTGGTTGATTTTGACAATCGGCCGCGCCGTCGTAAAATCATTGTCCAGTGCCTTGGTTAAGGTTATGAGCTTTTAAGTGGCGGCCGCTTTGCTTTGATTGGCAAACCTGAACATTACCATAGACATTTTTTCTTGGGCGCGTTAAAAAATACCTGTAAAAATTTCTGCCCGGACGGAGAAGAGCATGCGCCTGCGTTTTTTAATTAATCCTCTCCTCAAAACCTGCTTGCTGGATGCCTGTGGATGTGGCTGGCTGGCAATCTGCCTGGTGGTCGCCTTGCCGGGCGCTAGCTTGCAGGCGGACATTCTTCATCTTAACAATGGCCGCTTTGTTGAAGGAGCGGTGGAAGAGGTCGCGGAAGGCTATCGGCTCACCACTGCGACCAGCTCCCTGATCTATAAAACCGAACAGGTCAAACGCTGGGAAAAGAAAGTGCTCCCCGAGGAAGAATACCTGCTGCGCAAAGCCAACACGCCCGCCGATGATGTGGATGGCAATTACATCCTCGCCCTCTGGTGCAAGCAACGGAGGTTTTTCAAAGAGGCTGATTATCATTTCGCACAGGTCTTCCGCCTTGCCCCCGATCACCGGGAAGCCCGCGAAGCCGCTGGCTTTGTTTATAAAAATGGGGAATGGCTAACCCGCAGTGAATCCCTGCGCCGGCAGGGCTACCTGCCCTACAAGGGCAAGTGGCTGCCCAAGGAGGAGGCCCTTGCCCTGCAGGATAAGGAGCACACGGAGCAGGAGCGCCAGGAGGTTGTCGAATCCGGCTGGAAGATCCTCAAGGCAGCGCGTAAAGTCAAGAATGGCCAGACCCGGATACTCATGGCGGAAAAGCTCGCCGGTTTCGGCGTCCATATCAACATGGTTTTGATCCAGGCAATGAATGATCCCTCCCCGCGTACCCGGGAGGTTGCCATCCGCGCCCTGGGGATGCGCCCGGAAAATAACTGCGCCGAAGCCCTCTGCCGCCGGCTCCGCAATGAATTCGTTCCCGAGCTGCAGGAACTGCTCGCCGCCAGCCTGGCCGGGCATCAGAATCGAGCCGTGATCTGTAAACGCCTGGTAACGAGTCTCCTGGAAACCTCCAGCCGTAAGAAGCGTCGGCGTTTGGTTTACGCCTTCCAGGTTATCCAAGACCCCCGGCTCATCCCCATGTTGATTGTAAATTCGGAGTACACCCCGGTGCAGATTGTTCAGGGGGATACCCCTCCGCCCCCCCGCAAGATGATTGAAGTCCCTGACGAAACCGCCCCGGAAGGCTGGCGGTTGGAACCGGTGGAACCTCAGGAAGACGACTCCGGGGATCCGGATGAACCGGCGTCTTCCGTGCGGTATCCGGCAGCGGAGGCGCTGGCCGTCTTAACCGGCATGGATTTTGGCAATGACCGCGCGGCCTGGGAAAAGTGGTGGCAGAATAATTCAAAAGACTTTACTTTTTCCGAACCCAAGCTACCATAGCTTGCCTGGTTAAAAACCCCGGATGGGAAATACCACGGAAGGGATTCGCAAGCGCTATGGAAATCACCCGCGTTAATGGCATCCCGATCTTTCGCACCCCGAATGGCGGTGGAGAAATTTATCTCCGCCCGGGATTTGTGATCAGCAACCTGCTCGAGGGGACCCGCACCTTTCCGGCTTCCCTGGAACTCGAGGCTGACGATGAACAGGTTGCGATTGGCGCGCAAGTCATTGACAAAACCGGCCGGAACTTCGAGTTCTCCCTCAACGGCACGCGCAACCTGGACACCTTTGCCGGCCTCTTCGGGATAAAGATGGAGAAGGGGTTTGTTAACAACTCCGCCTTCTCCCTCTCCTTTGAATTCCCTTACGAGCCGGGTGATTACCTCTTTATTCCCGGCATAAGTTATGGCGATGCGGAGCCTGCTCCCGGGAAAGAATCCACCAGCTTTACTTTTTTTACCGCTGCGCTAGCCCTGCCTTGCATCGGGGTTTACTGCCGCGATAAGAACTCCGCCTTTCTATTCTCTACCGGTTCCTCCTCGGTCTTGGGGTCCAATCTGCTGACCTTCCGCCACCACCGGGAAAAATCCCTGGGTGAGATTACCCTGACCTTATCTGCCGGGTGTCGGGACTGTGATCCTTCGCGCGAGCGGGAACTCCGCACCGCCAGCTACGAACAGGGCATCGGAGAGATGTATCTGGGCGAAAGTGGGGCACTCTCTCTCCCCCTCTGCCTCAACCTCTTTGACTGCGATTCCATGCAGCGCTTCTTTGCCGCCTTCCGCCATCTCCGTATCCTGGCGATGAAACGCCCCCTCTTGAAAAACCGTTTGCCGTTTTCTTATGCTGTTGGTCTGGCGGAATCCAACCTTAACGACCGCCACTGGTTTAATGATTTTTATCTCTCCTGCAATTACCTCAACCTCTCCGGGGGAGAGCCTGAGCCGGGAAATGACAACTTTCCCGACTCCTGGTATCTCCGGCACGGTGCGCAGGGCGGTGCGCCTCTGGCTTACGCGATGAGCCTTTCCGGGGATGAGCTTTCCCGCGACCGCGGGTTGCAAATGCTGGATTTCATTGCCCAGCACGGCCTGGCCCCCTCGGGAATTTTTTATTCCCTGCATAACCGCTGGTCCGGCCTGGGGGATCCTCCCTGGACGCACTTGCGGCCGGCAGTCGACTGCTGTTTCTATCTCCTCAAGGCCTGCCAGCAGCATGGGGCGAAAAGCCACCCGCAATGGCGCGCCGCCGCGCTGCAATGCTGTGACACCCTGGCTGATATTTTTCGCAACCACGGGGAGTTCGGCTACCAGGTAGCGCGTAATGCCCAGCCTGAGATCTGGGAAAAGGGGTCGGCCGCGGGCGGCCTCGTTATTGCCTGCCTGGTGCTGGCGCACCGCCTCTTTGGGCGCGAGGAGTTCTTGACGGTTGCTTTGGAAGCCGCCAGGTGGGCTAGTGATATTCTGGCAGGCGGCGCGGCGGGCGGTGCCTGCATGGAAGCCGGGCAGGCCCCGGACAGCGCCAGCTTGAGTGCGCTGATGGAATCCTTTACCTTGCTCTATGAGGAGACTAAGGATAAATCCTTCCTCGAAGAAGCGCTCTTTGCTACAGATCAGTTTTCCTCTTATGTGATGGCGAAGTCTATTCCCTTAAGCCCGCAAAACCCCCTGCACTCCGCCAGGATTGAAACCCGCGGCAGTGTCTTCCTTAACAGCAAAGAGCCCCTGCTCGGTCCCGGCCCCGGGGCAAGTAGCCTGAGCGCCCTCCTGCGTCTCTACCAGGTAACCGGCGATGAATGGCTGCTGGAGCTGCTCTCCGATGTAATCCGCGCCCTACCGCAGTATCTTTCAGAGTATCATGCCCAGCTTGGAGAACTACGCCGGGGCATGGGGGCCAGCGGGCTTCTCCTCCGGCATACCGGGCCGGATGGGGTGGCATCCCTTTCCCAGGCCGCCGGGGTCCTGCCGCTCTTGCTGGCCTGGCATGAGCTACCCGGGATCTATATTGATCCCCCGCGCAGCAATTATATTGTTTTGGATCATCTTAATGTGGGGGTCAATTTTGAGCATAGCAGGATCTTCCTCTCCAACCCCACCCCCTACCACGCTACCGGGCGGATCGCAATCGAACTTGGATTAGAGGAATTCTACGACCTCGCGCCTGGTGAAAGCGCTGAGATCTCTTTTTAATTTCATCTGGAATGGCTTAGCCGCAGCAGGCTTTAGCTTATACCCACTCCGGCTGGGATAGAGGATTGCTGGGTTATTGAAAGACTTCCGGCAGATCCGCGTAGAAATGTTTATTACCTTCCTCCGCGAACTCCTGTTGCTCGAGATCGGAAACCAGGTCGATTACAATCGGCTCCTGGGCGGGCAACTCCCGATTGGCGGGCTTGCGCAGCAGGGAGAGCGGGCGCTCGGGAGTCAGGATCACCTCGGCTTCTGGTACCGGCTCGGGATCGGTTTCCGGCGCGGGGGCGTCCTCGGGAAGCAGCTCTATCTCCTCCGCCTCGGGGGTGAGCTCCGGTAACGGCAGGGTTATCTCCTCTTGGGTTTCTTCAAGCAGCTCCGTATCGACATAATCCAGCAGATCCTCCGGTTCGGCCATCTCTGTGGTGCCAGGTTCATAGGTATGGAGAGGGCTCTTGTTATTCTCGATCTTGAGATCCGGCGCTTCGACTCCCGCGTCCGTAATCATATCCGGGATGGCGCGCGGGTGGTGGATGCTCAAACCGTGTCCGCTCTCGGCCATGGCATAGCTGGGGCGGGGTTTCTTCTTATCCTTCTCCATGGTAAAGGTCATATTCATGGCTTCTTCCTGGCGGGAGATCTCTTCCTGCAGGGATTCCGGAACCTCATCCGGGGGATAGATATTTACATCATTTACCTTCGACGGCCGCAGGATCTGCGTGGTAAAGAGGAAGACCAGCTGTGACTCGGTTCTATTCTTGGTCGTAGAAGTAAAGAAATGTTTGAGGAAAGGGACATCCCCGAGGATGGGGACCTTCCTTTGGGATTCAATTTCTTCATTCCGGTATAGCCCGCCGATCGAAAGCAGTTCCCCGTCCTTGACATCGAGCTGGGTGGTGGCGGTCCGGACATTAAAGAGGGGCTGTCCGTTGTCGGAAATATCCACCAGAGTGGAGACTTCCGGCTTGAGGTAGAGGCGGACCGTGTCCCCGAAGATCCTGATCGGCACTACCACCAGGTAAACGCCGACATTCTTATACTCGGTGCTGACAATCCGGTTGTTGTCCGCATCCAGGAAGGTAACCTCGTAAGGGACCTGGTCGCCGACATGCAGTTCGCCCTGGACATTGCGGCGCATAATCAGGTTGGTGGAGGCCAGGACCTTGGCGACCCCTTCCCCCTCCAGGTAACGCAGCACGGAATTTAACTGGTTGGTGCGGTCGCCGCCATAATTCTGGATCAGGGGCCGGATATTGAAGATCCCGCCGTACCGGGAATAGAATTCCCCGGAGAAGGTCTCCGGGGCGGCCAGGTTAATGGTTGACTGTTCTAAAAAAGTATTATTACTGCCGCCCAGGGCTTCGAAGAGATGGGAGAGTTCTTTCTCGAACTGGTAGTCTTTATTCAATTCAACAATATGCGCCCGCACCAGCACCTGGGGCGTGGGGCGGTCAACCTCCTGGATAATCCGTTTGATCTTTTCGATATTCTCCGGGATTTCTGAGATCACCACCATATCCGCTTCCGCGCTTTCGGCGATGGTGCCCTTGGGAGAGATGAACTCTGTCAAAACTGCCATCAGGGTCTGGCTGGTGACGTATTCGCAGCCATGGTAAAATTCTTCCTGGTCTGCCCCCGCGCGGGATTGCGCCAGGGCCCGCATCATCAGTTCGGTTTCACTGAGTTGTTCTTCAGGAGCGGTTTGTTCCTCGCCCTCAGGAAGTTCCGCGCTTTCGCCTTCCGCACCTTCCCCGGTTTCGCCTTCGCCGAGGCCGTTTTCTTGCAGAAGGTCTGTCATCGTTTCGAAATCATCTTCCTCGGGAACAAGCTGCTCGTCATCAGTCGCGGCATTATCCGCCGGGGCAACGCCTGCGTCGCCCGCCTCCGTCTCCGCCTCCGCGCAAAACCCCTGCGGTGGCAACAGGAAGATGGCTAGTATGGAAAGCGCAAGGAATAGATTTTTGAATCTCATGGAGTTAAATCCTATTCGTAGAAATTCGTAAGCTTATTAGTTTTTATAACCCTCGCGGCAATTTAAAAGACGGCGGGCAGAGATCACGATTAAAAGTCTGTTTGAAATTTAAACGCATTTTTATCCTGTATCTTGGATAACCTCCGTCTTCCTTAATATGTTGTAACGTCCATATTTTTTCTTTTCTTCATAGATAATTTCAAATTTTCTTATGCCTATCAAAAAAATAAACCCTCTTCCAACTCTGCCCCTGAAATTATTCAGGAGAATAAGGGTTGAAAATGTCTTGAAGAACCTATCCAGGCATGCATTTCATTGAATATCGAGGGGATCCGTCCCGGGATGCATACTTGCAGAGAGAAATCCTTAACATTTTAGCTTCCGATAAAGTAATCTGAAATCTTAAAATTACAACAGGTTTTTCCCATTATAGAGAATAATTTCATTGTTGAATATCACATTTTTTCCACAAACCACTTGATTGTTATGGAAAAACTGGGATTTTTGACGTATATTTTTAATCTACTTTTTAATAAGGTGTTATGGCTTTCTGGCAAACCAAAACCTTATCTAAAAGCTTTATTTGTCCCATTTTTTGCCCGTTTTTCCACATTATTTCCACATATTGCATAAAATGGTAACCTGTGGTTTTTATACGGACTTAAAAAAAAATATAAAAAAATCATTATTCGATTTGCATCTTTGGAAATAGGTAGTATGATTAAGGTGCTATGAGTCCCTGGGAAAGACCAGGTAGTCTTGGGTATAATGTATATCGTTGGAACTCTATTTATGAAAGGGTTGGGAATGAAGCATCTTATTAGGTTAGTACTGGTTTTGGCGCTCTTCGCGGGCGTCGCTTGCGCGGACTACATGTATGTAGTTCCGGGTCCGGGACCCCAATTGGTCACAGTTGGTGAGATTGTTGATTATTCCGTATATTGGCACACGGATCTGGTCAACCCCACCATCAACGGCTATGACATTCTCATGTCTTATGACACGACTGAATTAGCCCTGCTCAATCCGATTGGTGCACAGATTCCGGGTTTGGGTGACGGCCTTGGTTATCCTCCGCCATTCAACGCGTTCTATAACCCGGTCTTGTATGACGCTGGCCCGGGATTGGTCAACGCAGCTCTTCTGCTGACCACTGACCTGCCGTTAACCGGAAATAACTGGCTGCTCGCCAAGCTCTCCTTCGAAGTCCTCGTGGAGAAGCCATGGGATGAATTAGCTGATTTCTCCAAGCTTGATGATAACCTGGGCAACTATGGCCCTGGCATCTATCTTGGTATTGTCGGTGGTCTGCCCCAGTATGAGCAAGTCAAGACCCCGCAGGCCGACGGCTCCGATGTTGGCACTGATATTCCGGAACCGACCACCACTGCCCTTCTCGGCATTGGTCTCCTCGGTGCGCTTCTGCGCAAGCGGAGCTAAGCATTCTTAATTGAATGTTTGCAGCAATACTTAACCGGCAGGCTTTCGAGCCTGCCGGTTTTTTTATGCCCGTATAAGTATTCTAAAAAAAGCGCAGTTGCTTAATCCTTCTCATAGATGAGAGAGTGGAATTGTGGGGCAGGCTCTCCAGCCTGCGTTCTCCGGTTAGAGAACCGGGGCTACCCATTTACCACTCCCTCAGCCCGGACAGACATAAGAAAAAAACAGGGGCACGGCTCGCCGTGCCCCTAAGACTATTTTGCAACTCGTCTAACTTTCTGATTCCTGCCCTGATTGTACTCCGGTTCAGCTATACTGTTCACGGAGATGAAGGCTCGGTGTACCTCGGCTCACCTATAATATTTGCCCAGAAGAAGGGGCTGCTTGTCGACATGCCGGCGCCGTAGTTGGCGAATTTTGTCCACCCCTCCTCGCCCAGCTCCCACTTGACATGGCCGTCCCCGAAGAGTTCATTCATGCCGGCGGGCGTGTTCCTTTCAATCATATGGTTATAGAAAAGTTCCGGGCATTCTTTCGGGTAGTCTTCATTTTCGCCTTCAAGGTAGCAGAGATCCGTACCCACGCGAGTATCGGAGCGATTGTAGCTGGAAAGGGAATAATTGGGATATGGCGTGATCGCCTGTTTCTCCTTCTGGACAAAAAACGGGAACTGGTAGGAAACTACGACATCACCGGTGTCAAGGTTCCAATGGGTGTCATCGGAGATTTTTTGAGCGTTGTCAGGACAGTAAAAGAGCTCCCGGCTTTCTGCGTATTCATACATCACGTCCGCAATGCTTTCATCACCAGCTCCGAAGACATTGGGGTAACTATCTTTGAGATCGCCCCCCCTCTCCGGCAATCTTTGCTCATCCTGCGTGTATTGCAGGATCAGGTGCCCGATCTGTTTCAGATTGTTAGCGCAGGCAACCTTGTTGGCTTCGTCCCGCGCGCCCTGCAGGGTCGGCAGAAGCAATCCGGCCAGGATCGCGATAATCGCAATCACAATCATCAGTTCGACCAGGGTAAAGCCCTTCGCCCGGTTACCTCTCGTTTTCAACACAGGTAATCTCCTTAGTAATTATGCCGCAGTCAATATTATGTGTCCTTATTTCAACCCCAACCTCTCTCCAGTATATTTTTCTTTCCTGATTTGATCAATCCATTCCTGGTTTTCCAGGTACCATTTGATGGTCTGGCTGAGCCCCTCGGCAAAGGCATACTGCGGCCGCCAGCCGAGTTCGCGCTCGATATACCCGGCATCAATGGCATACCGTGCGTCGTGGCCGGGGCGATCCTTGACAAAGGTAATCAGGTCCCGGTACGCGCCCTGGCGGCAGGGGCGCATCTCTTCAAGCCGGTCGCAAAGCTGGTGCACCAGGTCAATATTGGTCAACTCGTTGTGGCCTCCGATATTATAGGTCTGGCCCGGTTTACCACAGCGCGCCACCAGGTCAACCGCGCGGCAGTGGTCCTCCACATGCAGCCAGTCACGCACATTCTTGCCCTCGCCGTAAACCGGCAGCGGCTCCCCTGCCAGGGCCTTGCAGATCATCAGGGGAATCAGCTTCTCCGGGAACTGGTAGGGGCCGTAATTATTCGAGCAGTTGGTGATTGTCACCGGCAGCCCGAAGGTGCGGTGCCACGCCCTCACCAGGTGGTCGGAAGCCGCCTTGGAGGCGCTATAGGGGCTGCTGGGGTCGTAGGGGGTGGTTTCGAGGAAATACCCCTCCGCGCCGAGTGAGCCATATACCTCGTCCGTGCTGACATGATGGAAGCGGACATCCTGTGCCCCTTCCCACGCGGTAGCGGCAGCCTGCAGCAGGGTATAAGTGCCCATGATGTTGGTGCGCAGGAACTCGGCCGGCCCGGTGATAGAGCGATCCACATGGCTCTCGGCCGCGAAGTGCACCACGGTATCGGGCGATTCTTCCTTGAAAACCGCTCCCACTGCGTTTTCATCGCAGATATCAGCTTCAACGAAGCGGTAGCGCCCGGCATACTCCTCTGCCAGCCCGGCGAGGTTGGCGAGGCTGCCGGCATAGGTCAGGGCGTCATAATTAATCACCCGCACCCCGAGGTCGGTCTCTAAGAGATGGCGCACAAAATTGCAGCCGATAAATCCGGCTCCGCCCGTGACCAGGGCCACGCGGGGGGTATGTACAGTTTCAGCCATTAGGGTAGGTCTCCATAAAGTTATGCAAGGCGTCCTTCCACTCCGGCATTGGCGGCAAACCCTGCTGCCGCAACCCGCTCTTTTCCAAGCTGGAATTGGCGGGGCGCGGGGCTGGACGCGGGAATTCACTGGTCTTACAAGCTACCACCTCGCGGGAGATCCCGGCAAGGCGAAAGATTTCTCGGGTAAAGCCGTACCAGGTGGTTTCACCCTCACAGGTCAGGTGGAGCGTGCCAGAAATCGGTTTTTCCAAGATTAGTTTTAGGTGTGCGGCAATAGCATCCGCGCTGGTAGGGTTTCCCCTTTGGTCATCAACCACCTTCAGCGGCTCGCCGATTGCGCGCCCCAGTCGCAGCATGGTATGCAAAAAACTGGGCCCGCCCTGTCCGTAAAGCCACGCAATTCTCAAGATCAGGTGCTCCAGGCAATGCTTGCGGACAGCCTCTTCCCCTGCCAGTTTGCTCTCACCGTACACGCTCCTGGGACCGGTGGCGTCATCCTCGCGGTAGGGGCGGTCAAGCTCGCCGGAAAAGACATAATCTGTGGAGATTGCCAGTAAGCGGGCCTGGTGCTGTTGGCAGGCAATCGCGATATTCTCACTCCCCGCGGCATTAATCCGGTGTGCCTTCTCCGGCTCGGATTCGCATGCATCCACCGCGGTCATGGCGGCGCAGTGGATTACCGCTTCCGGCTTATACTCCTCAAATGCATCTAAAACCGCAGTTTTATCTGTAATATCAAATTCTTCCAGGTCAACCGGGATAAGTTCATGATTATCAAGGTAATGTAACAAAGTCCGCCCCAGCATACCCTTGGCGCCGGTAATCATGAGTTTCATGCGCCGGATTCCTTGTATACAGGCAGATCCGCGGGATCACAGGACTTGAGGGTGGGGTGGCCGCTGTCTTTTTCAGAAAGAACCGGCTCGGTGCCGGTAGGAATACGCCAGTCTATTCCGATTTCAGGATCATTCCAGATAAGCCCTCGCTCATCCTTAGGATAATAAAATTCAGAACATTTATAAATTATTTGTGCATAATCACTTATAACATAAAACCCATGCGCGAATCCCTCCGGCACGAAGAGCATTTTTCGGTTTTCTTCCGAGAGCAGAACTCCGGCCCATTTGCCAAAATAAGGGCTGCCAACGCGGACATCCACGGCGACATCATAAACCTCACCCTGGATCACCCGGATCAGCTTCGCCTGGGGGTGTCCGAGCTGGTAATGGAGGCCGCGCAAGACATTTTGTGAGGATTTCGAATGGTTGTCCTGGACAAAGACATGCTTGATGCCAATTTCTGCAAATGCCTTATTATTATGGGTTTCCATGAAAAAGCCGCGATGATCACCGTAGACTACCGGCTCGATGATAGAGACCCCGGGAAGTTCTGTTTCAATCTTCTTCAATACAGTTCCTCCTGGTCGAGCAGGTTGAATAAATACTGGGCGTAGATACTCTTGCCCATGCTTTCAGCTATCTCCCGAACCTGCTCAGGGCTAATCCATCGCTGACGCAGGGCGATTTCCTCCAGGCAGGCAACTTTCAGGCCTTGCCGATCTTCAATCGCCTGGATGAAGTTAGCGGCATCGATCAGGCTCCGGTTGGTACCGGTATCAAGCCAGGCCATGCCCCGGTAGAGTTTTTGCACTGTCAACTGCCCTTTTTCCAGGTAAATTCGATTGAGATCCGTGATTTCCAGCTCCCCACGGGCGCTGGGCTTGAGATCTGCAGCCAGTTCAACCACCTCTGGCCCGTAAAAATAGAGGCCAGGTATTGCATAATGGCTGCGGGGTTTTGCCGGTTTTTCTTCCAGGCTGATTGCCTTGCCATCTGCGTCAAACTCAACAATACCATAGCGTTGTGGATCCTGGACATAACATCCGAAGATCTTCGCCCCTTCCTGAATAGAGGCGCTCTTGCGAAGAATATCTGTAAGTCCATGACCATAAAAGATGTTATCGCCGAGAATCAGACAGGAGGGGCCACCCTGAATAAAATCAGCTCCAATGATGAAAGCTTGCGCCAGACCCTCTGGCCGGAGCTGTTCGGCATAGGTGAAGTTCATGCCAAGGCGGCTACCATCGCCGAGAAGACTCTGGTAAAGAGGCAGATCAGTTGGGGTGGAAATAACCAGGACCTCTTTGATCCCTGCCAGCATCAGGGTGCTGAGAGGATAATAGATCATCGGCTTATCATAAACCGGCAGAAGCTGCTTGCTTACCACCATGGTCAAGGGGTGCAGCCTGGTTCCGGCACCACCCGCTAATATAATGCCTTTCAAGGGTTTTCCTCCAGTATAAAAAACAGGATGTCTCTGTGTTTATTATTACACTAAACGCCTATATCCTTTGGAAAATCCACGGTTTCTGGTATATGATTTTAACAATTACTCTCAAATAGTCCAGAAATGAATAAGAAAATCGTCTACATCTTCCAAATTTATATGAAGCTTAGGTAAATTATTAAATGGAATTGCGGATTATTGGCAATTAATTTAGTATGTCGGGCTTTGGGTATCAAAAAAAGTGCGTGTTAGCACGCATTTGTCCGATATAATATACTGTCTATGATGTTTTTGTATAAAGCGATCTTTTGCCCGTAACCAACCCCCGTATCAGGCGATAGTCCTGATTTATGGTACCGTATAGGGGTTGAAAAAAATAATTCGGTTTAAGAGCCGTGTCGGCAACGCAGGAGTTGTTCAGGATGGAAAACAAAGCAGAAACCAAGGTAACACGCAAATCAGACACTAAAATTCGCAGGGCCGATTCCAAGGTCAGGCGCCCGATCTTCGGCTATCACCGCCCAATTAAGCCTATTAACAGCCTGAAGGGCCATAAACTTCTTGCCCTAAGCCTGTTTTTTCTTTTTGCGGTCGCGGGATGCGTGATCGCCTTTTTCATGCGCCCTGTCTATAGCACCGAGGCGCTGATTGAAATCAATACTGATTATGAGACTAATCTCAGCAACCGGAATCGCAATCCCCTCCAGAAACAGTATGGTATCGGCCATGGTTACGAAGAATTTGCTCAGAGTCAGGTGGTATTTATCAAGGGCTATGATGTGCTGTATAACGCCCTTCTGCAACTGGGCGACGATGCCGAAATGTGGTATGAGCAAGCTGAAGAAAAGCACCTGGCCTATAAAGTTCTTGAAGAGGAGTTAATCGTCAAGCGGGTTGCAGGAACCTTCATGCTTTCTGTTGGTTTGGAAAGCCCTGACCCAAGGGGGTTGAAAGAAACCATCAACGCGGTGGTGGATGTCTATCTTAAAACTGTTCGGGGCGAAGGTTTGGGCAATGAAGATGCCAGGATCATGAACCTGACCAAAACCAAAAGAGATCTTGAAAACCAGTTGCAGCGCCTGGTGCTCCGCAAGACCAGCCTGGCTGACGAATTGGGCGTGGTTATAACCGGTGATGAAACTCTGGAAAACCCCTATGCCACTTCTATGGCTCAGCTCAGGCGGGAATTTATGGACGCTAATATCCGCCATATAGAAGCCCAAGCCAATTTAGCCGCCTTGAAGGATGCGCTGGAAAATAAATATCAATCCGAGGATGAAATTCTCCGCCATGCCATAGCCAGGGTGGAAGCAAACTCAGTAGTGCAAAGACAGATGTACCAGCTTCAGGATGAAAAGGCCGGCCTCTGGGGTAAAATCGAACAGCTTTCTCCGGATTATGAAATTACAATCCAGGAGAATAACTCCGACGCCAGGCGGAAAGCCACTGACGAAGAAGAGGAATATGAAAGAAATGCGCTAGAGCAGCAGCTTACCGGGGAAGTCAAAAAGATAGATAACCTTGAAAGAGGCTATACTGCCCTGTACTCCCGTGCAGTCCAACGCGAACGGGAAGCGATTCGCCGCGAAAACGATGAGCTCATTTCCGAAGCCACGATCAAGGCAATTGAGGCCGAGCAAATCAAAAATAATCTGGAGATAGAGATAGATAACCTTAA
>JAFGNG010000184.1 GCA_016927125.1 Planctomycetota bacterium
AGATCTTGGCCGGGGTGCCGAGCGCCTTCTCCAGGCGGGTCGCCCGGCAGAGGGGCGAAGGGCGCCAGAGCTTGAGGATTCCGAGGATTTCATCCGGAATGGCGATCCAGCGCTCCTGGCTGACCTCCTGTTCGATAAGATTCATCGGGAAGACTGGCGCCAAAGCCTCCGGACCAATGGGATTGCCTTCCCTATCCACCGGTGGGGGCATAGGCTTGGAAAAATCCGCCTGAATGTTGTACCATTCCCGTGGCATTTCGTCTTCGCTGAGAAACACCTTTACCTGCTCGCTCATGCCAGTCTCCTTCGGAAGAAAAATTAGTAACTTGCTGCCAGCAATCAGTTTATTATGAGGCAAAATATGAACAATATAGTTTAAATCGACCAAGATGACAGTCAACCAAAAAATAATCGGGACTTTCAAAAATCTTTTTCCAGGCGAGCTTGTAGTCTAGCATTGAGCCAGTGGCATATTAGCTTTTTTTGGTTGCAATCTTAAACTTAGATGAATACAGTTTCAGGAACAACAATTTACTACACTTTAATGAGGAGGACGCTATGTTGAAGTGGACGCATCTCTTTGGCGCGTTGCTGTGCTTGCTGATGGTCCTGGCGGTCTGCGCGACCGCCCCGGCTGGCGAAACCGCGCATTATTGCAATGGCATTGAGGGCCTGAAGGCCGCGACCATGCCGCCGCCGGGATTCTATTCCCGCAACTACTTTGCCTATTATCACGCGGATGACATGACCGACGAAAACGGCGATGAACTGGATCTGGATTTCCAACTCGATGTCAGCGTCTGGGTGACCCGCCTCTGCTATGTCACCAACCATAAGTTCCTCGGAGCGGATTATGGGATGCATTTAATCGCTGGCTTGGAAAAGGTTGACCTGGAGATGAACGCCCTCAATGTCGAAGACGAGGACGTAGGCTTTTGTGATCTTGCCCTTGCGCCCGTACTGCTGGGCTGGCACTTGAACCAATGGGACATAAGTTTAGGTTATGAGATTTTCTTCCCTGTCGGCGAGTATGATATCACCGAGCCTGCCTCTACCGGCAAGGACATGTGGACGCACATGCTCGACTTCGGCGCCACCTATTACTTTGATAAAGATAAGCTCTGGCACGCCTCCGCCCTCGGCCGCTTTGAAATCCACAGCGAAAAGGACGACTCCGACGTCAGGCCGGGCAATGACCTTCACTTCGAGTGGGGCGTGGGCAGAACTTTTAAGAAAACCTGGGACGTTGGCATTGCCGGGTACTGCCAGTGGCAGGTTTCCGACGACAAGGGCTCGGACGTAGTCTGGGACGAGGATATCCATGACCGTGTCTTCGGTATCGGTCCCGAGATCAGCTACTTCCACGTCCCGACCAAGCTCCAGATGGGCCTCCGTCACATCCAGGAATTCGGCGCGCGCGACCGCTCCGAAGGGCATATCACCTGCCTGACCATTATGAAAGTTTTTTAGAGCTAGCAGTAATAGCCTGAAAAGAAAGTTGATTTATTTATCTAAAAGCGCAGCCGGAAACGACTGCGCTATTTTTGTTTCCAGGATTAGAAGTTCGGCACGATAATCACTCTTACTCCAGCGGCTCATACGCCTCCAGGGGAATCGGCACCGGGGAGATTTTACCATAGAAGTCCAGTTCCTTCCGGCTGCCCTTGTCATCACCGAAGTACGAGCCGACCAGGTGGCCGTGCTGGACGGTCAGGGTAATCTTTTTGGTGACAATACCTTCGGCAAAGACACCGGTAAAGCTGGCATTGCCGTAGTCGGCCAGGGCCTGCTTGATATGCGGGAGCGCAACCTCGACCTTGGCTTCATCCAGCAGGGTTACATTATTGGCGTATGAGATTTTGAGAAGGTATGCCTTGAGGAAACCAGCGTTCAGGTTCGCGCGCTCGCAGTTGCCCTCTTCGAGGAAGGCGGGATTGCTTTTGACGCAGGGGGTATTGCCGCTGGCAGTCGGGGGGAGATACGCAACCCGCTGGTCGCCGCAGCCACCGAGGAGCGCCAGGACGCTCAAGCAAATAACAAATCCTAATTTATAAGCGGGGGTTTTCATGTTGTCCTCCAGGTTAAACCATAAGATCAATCAAAATGCGGAACCTTCCAACCAGAAAATAACTGTATTTATCTGACAAAATCATGTCAAGCTGAAATGCTGCCACATAGTAAGGCAATCGCGATAAATCCCTGCCCTGTCCCTTACCTGAATATTCTCAAAATAATTTTGATTTCATTTTCGAAATAAGTTGAAGCCCGCTCCCCCTGCTGGTCGATTGATCCATTACCCAGGGAGTACCGCCCTGGAACCTTAAATAATGCCTGAAAATTACCATAACTGGGGGAACTGTAATGACTAAAACCAATATAAAACAACCTGGAAAAAATCCCGGCAGACTAACCACCGCGCTGATCTTCCCCGCCACACTTATAACCGTGTTTTTCATCTGTTCGCGGGTAGAAGCTGCCGGCAGGTTCAGCTATCAAGCCCTGCAAAAGTCCAAGACCATTAATTATGGACTGCCGTCACCCCGGGTCAGCCAGAAGTTGCCGAAGTTTGTGCCGATTGTGGAATCGGCTTTGCCGGAGGATGTCCGCCTGCCGCGCAAACATCTCGGGAAATGGACAGATTCCTATGAAGAAACCGGGATGACCTTTCTGGAGTATGTCACCTCCAATCCCAATCGCCCGAGTGCGCTGCGCCGGACCATCTACCTCGTCCCTATCGGACGTTTTTCGGATCAAAAGAGCATGGCAATACTGCAGAAATTTGTCTCGGCTTATTTTTTACTCCCGGTCAAAATCCTGCCGCCGACCAAGCTGGATAAAAGTTTCTATGACCCCTCCCGCAAGCAATACGACGCGGATGAGATCCTGTTGCAACTGCATGGGGAGATCCCCGCGGATGCCTTTGTCTGCACCGCCATTGCCCGCGAAGACATTTTTTCCGGCCGCCTCAGCAGTGTCTACGGGCTTTCCTACAGCGACCTGCGCACCTCGATAGTATCAACCTCCCGGATTTGGCAGAACCCGGAGTATTCCAAGGAAACGGATGAGCAACTCCGGCTTGCCAAGCTGGTTGTGCATGAAATCTGCCATAACCTGGGCCTGAGCCACTGCGCGGCGCATAGCTGCCGGATGAACGGCACCATGGGGTTAGGCGACCTGGAACGAGCGCCCGTGACCCTCTGCGGTTCGTGCCTTAAGAAACTCCAATGGAATATCGGCTTTGACAATACCCGCCGATACAGGGCATTGGAACTCGCCCTGCGGGAGATAGACTGTCCACGGGAAGCAATGGTAATACGCACCCGCACCCTCCGGAGGATTGCCCAGAGCAGGACAATTACCCAACCGAGAGTAATCATGGCTGCCAGAAATGAGGATGAGAATCTGCTGGACGAGTTTTAATCAATCAGCGGTTTTTTCACTTTATAAACCAACGCCAATCTGCTTCTCTCTTGTATCTTTTCTTACTTTCAGTAAGATCATCCGCAAGCAGTTTCCTTACTCATAATTTCTAAAGATAGTTCGTATGGACATGGCGGAAACTATAGTAAATACTGGCGATTGTGAGCAGGCCTGGCGAGGGAGCTGGCACGAGCTTGCCCTGGACTGGCTCTACCCGGTGGAGTGCGCGGGCTGCGGTGCACCAATCAGCTTTTCCCGGCAGAGGTTTTTATGTGGCAGTTGCCGGGCGAAGCTCAAGCTGCTGGATGAGGATAACAGTTGCCATCATTGTGCAGCTTCCCTCGGCAAGCATGTGGTTAAGGGCCTTGACTGTCCCGAATGCCGAGGCAGGAACCATCGCTTTACTTTGGCGCTCGCCGCCGCCAAGTATGAGGAACCCCTGCGCGGACTTGTCCATGAACTGAAATTCAATAATTTAAGGCAGGCGGCGCGTCCCCTCGCAGCGCTGCTGGCAGAACAGCTGGCGAATGCTGACTGGATTGAAGATATCGAGGGCGTGGTGCCGGTTCCGCTCCATCCTCGGAGGCTGCGGGAGCGGGGCTACAACCAGTCTGCCCTGCTCGCCGGGGTACTTGCCGCACGCCTGAAGATTCCCTTGCGAAATAATGCTCTGCATAAAATCCGCGATACCCACCCGCAGTCCCTGCTCGGTCGTGAGGAGCGGCTGACCAACACGCGCGAGGCTTTTGCGCCGGCGAGTGACAACCTGGGCATGAAAAAATGCCTGCTGGTGGATGATGTCATGACTACCGGCAGCACCGTCTCCGAATGCGCCGTGGCCCTGCGCGCCGCCGGGGTGGAGCGAATTTATGTCGCGGTGGTGGGAAGATAATTACAACCAACGGCCTCTCCCGCTTGACTTTTACCCTTACCCCTCCATAATCAAAGCAGGATAAATTAATTTCCCTGAGATTTACAACCGGGGTTAAATCTGGTTTAGGCCCGGAGGAGATAGCGATGCCGCCAGAGAGAAAACACCAGAAGATCCGCTCCGCGATGGAGTCGATCAACCAGTTTAAACAACAGACGGAGGCACCGCCCCCCTCCCCCGAACGGGCGCGCTGGCGGCTGGATATTCCCCTCTGGCAACTGGCCTTGGAGGGGATGGCCGCGTTTATCATTGCCTTTGTCTGCGGACAAGGTCTCGGCGTCTTTATCCAGTTCCTCCTTGGCACC
>JAFGNG010000015.1 GCA_016927125.1 Planctomycetota bacterium
TGGCGCCGAGGAATTCCTCGCCCTGCTTCGCCACGACCGCGGTGCAGCCCATCGCCTCCCACTTTTCACGTGAGATGGGGGTGAAGATGCTGTTGCGCAGCGCCAGCAATTCCTCTGTGTCTTCAGGAACAAGCTCAGCAATCGAAACGCTGCCCAGGATTCTCGGGTCCATACGCACGTACTCCGAAAGTTTTTAAAATTGAGCTCTTATTGTCTGCCTCTTTTCCTGACAACTTTTTTAGCTGGTGTCTTCCTGGTTTTGCTTACGGGAAACCTCTTCGCGGGCGGGCGCGGGGTTGCTTTGCGAAACCCTTTTGGGGGCGCGCCTCTCCTGACCGGAGAATGCCGGGCAGGGATATTTTCCCGCTCTTCATCCAAGGAAGTTTTTTCCATTCCTGCCTGCAGGGCGGTCAGTTCCTTCTTTGTCAAAAACCGCGCCCGTCCCCGCGGCAAACCTTCCAAGGTGAGCGGTCCGATGCGGGTGCGCACCAGTTTTCTTACTTCTTGGCCAACTGCGGCGAAGATCCGCCGCACCTCGCGGTTCAGCCCTTCGCCGACCTCTATTTCCACGCGGCTGAGGCGCTGGTTGCGGGTGAGGACCGTGATCCGCCGGGGAATTACCTTCCGCGCCCCCACGCGCACGCCCTGGCGGATGAGGTCCAGGGTTTCATCAGGGATAAAGCCTTCGATGGTCGCGCGGTAGGTTTTGGCAACCTCGCAGCTCGGGTGGGTAAGGTAGAGCGCCAGGTCGCCGTCGTTGCTCAGGACCAGCAGCCCTTCGCTGTCGCGGTCCAAACGGCCGACCGGATAGATGCGTTCGCTGATTCCCTCGATCAAATCCAGCACCGTCTTGCGTCCGCGTTCATCCGAAGAGGTGGTGACATAGCCTCGCGGTTTATGCAGTACCAGGTAGAGTTTCCGCTCCTGGCGGACCGGCTTGCCATCGACCGCGATCTTATCCCGCTCTGGATCGATCTGCGTGCCGGGTTCACTGACAATCCTGCCATTAACACTGACGCGCCCCTCGGCCATCATCACCTCGGCCTTGCGCCGGGAGGCAATGCCGCAGTGGGCAAGAAATTTATGCAGCCGGGTTCTCATGTTAGGTTTTCCTTGTCGCCTGTCATTTTTAAGGCAGGTAAAATAATAATGCGGCGGTGGCGTTATCTCCCCGGAGGGAGTATTCCCCGCACCCGGCCGGAACCAGGCAGGTTTCCCATTTCGTCAGGGTTTCCTTACCCCCGCGGGTTTCGACCGTCAGTTCTCCTGTGACTACCGTCAGGATATGGAAAGATTTATTTTCCGTTGAAATTTGGGTGTCTTCGCCAAAGCCGGATAATTTTTCCATCCCGAATTTTTCACTCCGGATAAACCGCTCGCGGGTACAGCCCTGCTGGGACAAGGCTTCCGGAAGACACCTGTCCGGGACTTCGTTTATAACTTGGGAAACTGTGACACCGTCCTCGATATGAAGTTCGCGCGGCTGGCCGTCAAGTCCGACGCGGTCCCAGTCAAAGAGGCGGTAGGTGGTATCGCTGTTCTGCTGGATCTCCGCCAGGCGCACGCCTTCTCCGAGCGCGTGGATCATGCCCGCGGGGATATAGTAAACTTCGCCCGCTTTGACTTCGATGCATTGCAAGTGTTCTTCCAGCTCGCCGTGGGCAATTGCCTGCCGGAGTTCTGCTTTATCGAGAGGACTCTTCAGCCCTCGATAAATATACGCGCCGGGATCAGCTTCGAGGATATACCATGCCTCGGTCTTGCCTTGGTCGCCAATCTGGTTTTGGTTCGCGTATTCGTCGGTGGGGTGTACCTGCACCGAAAGCCGGGCGCAGGAATCCAAGAGCTTCAACATCAGCGGAAACCTCTCCGGGGAGTGTGACCCAGCGCCGCTTCCCACAACTTCTTCCGGAAAGTCGTTAAAGATTGTATGCAGGTCTTTGCCTGCCAGGGAACCGTTGGTGATGATAGAGACGTCCTCCCCGTGGTCGCAGATCTCCCAGCTCTCCCCGATGGGTTCTTCTGAATTTAACCCACGCTGCCTGGCCAGGGCCTGGCCCCCCCAGACGCGCACCTTCGGGATCGGCTGGAAAAGCAAGGGATAACTAATGGTTTCAGCCTTGCGGTTCAAGGAATTATCTCCCTCTTTAATTTTCTTGCGATTGTGGAAATATTGGGTTTACAGCCACCCCGTTTCTCCTCAAATGTTACCCTGTAGCGTGATTCAGGGCAAGTTAATTCAATCCCCGCCAGACCGCCTTGCCGGGGTTAAGCGCTGGTTTTCCCGAGGAAATGGGAGAAAAGCATTGCGCTGGTTTTTACTACCCTTATAATTCCCGAGGATTTGTAACAGCATTATCTCCTCGCATTAACCACCTTAGTATAGAAGGAAACGATCATGGCATTAGCTCAATTTCGCAAATGGGAAAAATACATTATCTGGGTTGTCGCAATTCTGATTATTCCCATCTTCGCTTTTACCTTTGGTGTGGGCCGGGCAACGCCTACAGGTAAGATCATGCCGGTTTTGCGTTTGGACGGCAAGACCGTTAACAATACTGAGATTGGCTTGCTGGCGCACCGGATGGCAGTCCTTCACGGGATGCGTATCCCTGGTGGTAAGGCGGGCTATGACCAGCTTGGGATCTTTATGTTGCAGATCGCGGATGCGCGCGCGGCCGGCCTCGGCGTTTCCCCCGCGGAGATCAACACCCTGCGGCGCAGCAAGTTTGCGAAATATGTGGATAAGGCAACCAACCAATTTGACTGGGAGAAATACCAGGAACTGCTGCAAGAAATGCGGATCACCCCGGAGGAGATGTACAAGGCCATGGAAGAGGCTTTGCTCCTGGACAAGTTTGACCGCCTCCTGGACAACAGCAGCCTAGCCAGCCCTTATGAAAGTTATCTCCTCTGGGCGCAGGAGAATTCTGAAATTATCTGCGATGCCGTTACGGTTAAATCTGACGATTTCATCGCCGCCGCCCGCGAAGCCACTCCGGACATGGACGCGGCGGTGCAGGCCTATCTCGCCAAGAACCCGGACAATACCGCCTTTATTCAGCCGGGCAAATGGCGCCTGGAATACATCCTCTCCCGCTATGATGCCTGGAACCCGTTGCCGGCAACGGCTAAGGATATCAAGGCATACTTTGAAGATCCGGCGAACGGTTACCAGGAGAAGGAGCTCGAAGCGGTCCGCGAGGAAATCGTGGCCGCCCTCGCCCAGGAATCCCGCGGCCTGCAGGCGCGCCGCCAGTTGCACGAGGTGGAAAAAACCCTGTCGCACTTCGGCACTGACGCCATGCCGCTGACGGCGGAGAAGGTTATCCAGGATGATCTCTCCCTGCAGCGCGCTTATGAAAACCAGAAACTGGAAAGCGGCGTCACCGGCGAAGCCCCCCTCAGCCTGGAAGAGATTATGCAAAACCCGGTGATTGGTGGTTCTGATGAGCTCATCGCCCAGTTGAAGAAGTTGGACATCCCGGCCTCGCAAAAACCGGAGACCGAACCTGGAAAAATGCTGGCGCGGCTTGAGCAGATCTTCAACACCACCCAGGATAACTTTGCTTCCCAGCAGGATTTCAGCAATGCCAACGGCGTCTTCAAAATCCGGATTGTTGAATACGTCCCCGGCGCGGTCCGCGACCCGGCCACGGATGAAGCGTTCCGCAAAGAACTCGAGGACTTGTTGCTCAAGGAAACCGCCGAGGTTCTGGCTTTGAAACAGGCCGAAGCTTTACGGCAGCAGTTTCATGACGGCAAGGCGGAAGGGATAAAGGTTGAATCCAAGACCCTGAAGCTCGTTGAACTTGAAAGAAATTATCGCGAGCTTGCCAGCCCGATGTTCGCCACGGGGGAAACTACCCAAGTAAAACCTTGTTCCGACGGTTTTGAGTTTGCCGTCCTGCGCGGCCGGGCCGTGCCGCCCTTCGGAGCTTTTGAACTTTTGCCGCAGGTAGAGCGCGAAAAATACCGGAACCTGGCAGTCCGCGCTCTGCGTCGCCAGATGCAATATGATTATCGTCTTGGCAGGTATACGCCGGTCTTGGGCACTCGCCAGCAAATGTGGCGCGTGGACGCGATGCAGAACCGGATTGAACATTTGATTAACTGGGATACTGCCGGCGAAGCTGCCGGGGGGTGATTATTTTTTCTTCGCCATGATCTCGCTGACAAACTCCTGGTACTCGGCGATCAGGGCTTCCGCTTTCTCGGCGGTGCGGGCTTCGGCAATGATCCGCAGCACCGGTTCGGTGTTGCTGCCGCGCAGGTGCACCCACGAATCCTTCCAGATCAGCTTGAAGCCGTCCTGATCATCAATCGCATCGCATTGCGCGGTCTTCTGTAATTCCTTGATAACCGCCATGATGGTCATACGGTCGCAATCAATCTTCTTCTTGAGCATGGTATAGCGGGGCAGTTCATCCGCCAGTGTGGAAAGTTGCTTGCCGCTCTCCAACATGAACTGCAACACCAGTGCCATCCCGGTCAGGCTGTCGCGGCTGTAATTCACCGCGGGGCAAATCACCCCGCCGTTGCCTTCGCCGCCGATTACCGAGTGGGTTTCAATCATGCGGTCGGCAACATTAACCTCGCCCACCGGCACGCGCTGCACTTCGCAGCCGAATTCCGCAGCCACTTCATCCAGCATGAAGCCGGTGCTGACGTTGGTTACCACCTTGCCGGGGGTATGGCCGAGGATATAGCGCGCGCTCAAGGCCAGGGTGCATTCCTCGCCGATGAA
>JAFGNG010000185.1 GCA_016927125.1 Planctomycetota bacterium
TCCCAAATCTATGCCACTTTCCCTGACGGTGAACATTGCTTCCGAGTCATGGCCGCTTTGTTGGCGCATCCTCCCTGCCCTTTTCTGATTACAAGAAGAAACGCGGCGACCGGGTTGGTCTCAACTGGCGAATTCCCAATGTCACCGGACGGCGCGCTGTGCGGCACGTAGTCTACGACACTAATTACTGGAAAAGCTTCATTCATGCTCGCCTGGCTGTGTCCATGGGTGATAAGGGATGTTTATCTCTGTTTGGCAAAAAAGCAGACACCCATCGTCTATTTGCCGAACATCTGTCAGCCGAATATCGGGTAAAGACTGAAGGACGTGGCCGCACCGTTGACGAATGGAAAATCCGACCTGCCCAATTCGATAATCACTGGTTCGATTGCTTGGTAGGGTGCTCAGTGGCGGCGAGTATGCAGGGGGTGATCCTGCCTGGGATGGATGATCGGAGAGTGGCTAATAAAACGCGAGTAAAACTTTCCTCAATCCAGAAAGGAAAAAAATAGGTGTTTGCAAAAACTACAATTCAATAATCGCTATCGATAAAATCAATTACAACGATAGTCATTACCACCAACGGCAGCAGCACCATCATCACCGTAATCACCACTACTACCACCATCACTACCAGCCGCTGCAGCGATAGCGATTACGATACCGCCACTGCGGAAGGAAGGTGACAACATCCTTAATGCTTTAAAAAATAAATCTGTAATCGACTTACCACATAAAACCATATTTATAACTATTTTACCACTTTCATAAGGATTTTGCCACTAGTTGCAATTATTGTAATTTAATTATATTTTACGAGGTTATAGCTAAACCCTACCCCCCAAATGTTAACATAACTAATTATAATATATTGCCTTATGAATTTAACATAGTAGAATAGCATGGCACTGTTTTAGTTTGGATGGTAAAAGA
Organism: Planctomycetota bacterium; assembly: GCA_016927125.1. Classification (GTDB taxonomy): domain Bacteria; phylum Planctomycetota; class SZUA-567; order SZUA-567; family JAFGNG01; genus JAFGNG01. The sequence goes on from JAFGNG010000185.1 coordinate 934, forward strand.
TCTATGAATCTCATAAATTATTTTCATGGATTTATGCATTTTATAATCATTTTACCACTATTATAACTGTTTTTCTTGAAAAAGTCTGATATATAACCATAATATAATAATAACAGTTATTCTGGAGAATGACATGTCTAAAAGCAATGTTGATTCATCAATTCGTCGGCCAGCTGGCTATACCGAGCTTATTGATCGGTTTAATCTTCAGGTTATTCCTAATTGGCATAAGTCCTATGTTACTTCTAAGGGAAAACACCAGATAGAGACGGCAGGTGGTGTCGTAGAGGAAATCTATCCGTCACGATATTGGCCAGGGGACTCTCTTGGCAACCACCTCGAATTTGCCCTCAAATTTGATGGGACAAATCTCGCTATTCTTGCCAGCTTGTTTCAGGAGGTGGATCAAAAGGATTTTTTGGACTATGTTAAATCAAAACCAACCGGCAAATATACACGTCAACTGTGGTTTTTATATGAATTTTTTACCAATAAAACGCTCCCATTGGATGATCTAAAACAGGGAAACTATATAGACCTTCTTGATCCTGATAAATATTATACCATCGTTCCCGTCCGTCAAATTCGCCGTCAACGAATAAATGACAATCTTCTCGGTGGAAGTCATTTCTGCCCAATTATACGACGTACTGACAATCTTCTTTCTTTTCAAGAGGCCAATCTTACCAAGAGATGCAAAGAAGCAGTGTCGGCCTATCCACCGGAGTTGCTAAAACGAGCTATGAGTTACAGCTATAACAAGGAAACGAAATCTTCGTATGAAATTGAGCATATTAAACCAAACTCGACTCGAACCGAACGATTCATTGCAATGCTCCAACTTGCTGAAAAAGAAGACTTTTGCGAAAAGGCACGTTTGATTGATCTACAAAATCGTATTGTCGATTTAAGATTTGCTAGTTCTGATTATCGAAAAATTCAATATTATGTCGGTGAAACCATCTCTTGGCAGAAGCAACGAGTTCATATCGTATGTCCGAAACCTGAAGATTTGATCGAACTTATGGAAGGATTGATTAAGGCACATAAACGGATGGATAAAGGAGAAGTTCCAGCTGTTATTCATGCGGCCGCTATCGCATACGGCTTTGTTTTTATACATCCATTTGAAGACGGTAACGGGCGAATCCATCGTTTCCTGATCCACAATATTCTTGCACGCCGAGGATTTACTCCTGAAGGTGTTATGTTTCCGGTGTCGGCAGCGATGTTGAAAGATCTTGCTGCTTACGATGCCTCGCTGGAGGCTTTCTCGCAGCCTCTCATGACCTTGGTTGATTATGTACTCGACGGCGAAGGCAAGATGACCGTTCAAAACGACACCGCCCTTTGGTATAAATACATCGATATGACACCTCAGGCCGAGGCTCTTTTCCGTTTTATTGAGCAGACTATCGATACCGAGCTGGTTGAAGAATTGACCTTCCTGGCCAAGTACGATCAGACCAAAAAGGCAATCCAGGAGATTGTCGATATGCCGGATCGTAAGATTGATATTTTCATACAATCCTGCTTGCAGAACAATGGCCGTCTTTCTGCGCGGAAGCGAACCAGTAATTTTGATTTCCTCACAGATGAGGAAGTTAACCTCATGGAAGAAGCGTTCCAGGTTGCTTATAATAGTGATATCTCGGACAAGACATGAACACTAAAAATACCCGCTTTCTTCTGATCAGTGATACTCATGGTAAATTAGACATTATTAACGATCTTGCTTTTCAAACAAAAGCTGACGCTGTAATACATACCGGCGATTTCGGGTTCTATAACAACGGAAGTTATGAACGCCTTGTGGGACAAGACCTATGACGTGGAAGCGGCCAAGCAGATGGCCGAAGACGCCACACGGCGTGATGTGCAGCGGATTGAGATCGAGAAGCAGAAAGCGCTGGCGGAAAGCGAACAGAAGCATGACGCCGACCTCGCCCGGATCGGCAGCGAGCATCTCGCGGAGATGCAGGCAATTGAAGACGAGGCCAGGTCGTCGCATGAAGCGCGTCGCCAAAGATATGCAGCGGAACTGCAAGCCTCTCAGGATGCGTTAACCAAGGCCAGACAGGAATGGAAGGATGCTATTGCTGAAGCTTCTGAAAAACGCAAAGCGGCTGAAGCAGATGACGAAGGGCCGGGCAAGCTTGGTCAACCCTCGGGGCTGCTCGATAGAATCAAGGAACAGCTTACCCTTACCGGCGCAGCCTTGCAGAACGCTTCTCCCAACTGGTCATTTTCTATCTGGTGTAAAAACGAGCTTATCTGGGCGGGCGAAAAAACCTCCGGCACCACCCCCGAGGGGCAATATCAGCGCACCAATGGCTGTGATAGCAGTACGGGAAGCATAACTCTGGTCGGCATTCCAGAACTTGAACTGAATGGTTGCCTGCCAGGCTCGTTTTCCAATACCTATAACATCAGTATTGTGGGCACCTGTTGCTCCGGGCCGGCAGGTGTCTGTGGCGGAACAGTCACTCGCGTAAGCGAATCGGTCTGGACAACGACTGCCGGGACTTATGGCTTTGAATTGCGACTTGAGTCTGCACGGGGCGGATTCGGCGGTTGGGATATAACTATCTGGGACACGCAAGACCCGCCTAACCTCTTCGGCTTATTTTTACCAGACGATTACACCATGCCCTGGCCGCGCTGCGACCCGCGTGGACTTTATCTGGGGCAACTCGGTGATTTATGCACCGGTGACTGGATGGTTGATAACCACGCAATAGTGTCGTAATGGAAATTAAAATGCCTGAATTCAAAACCATCGATCACGATCCCAAACACACATCCTCGACCACAAAATCGCCCCGCACCTCATTCCCGGAATCCTACCACTGCCAATCCCGCCTGCATTGCCATGCCTGCCGTAATAACTCCGGCTTCCGCCAGACTTTAGTCCAAGCCTACGGACCATTCGATTGTCCTCTAAATCTCCCCATCGGCAAAGATACTGCTCTTCCCACCGCCCAACTCACCCCGCAACCACATCCCACCTGCCTCTACGCCACCATCCTCGACGACCCCTTCCACCCTCATCGCCCCTGCAAAGGCCGCAAGGTCAAGTGCACCAATCCTGACTGTCCTGCCGACTTCTGGTACGAGGCGGGGTGTAACGAAGGGGAATGCAGGTTCTTTGAAAATCCCTGCAAAGAACTATGAATATTATGTTAAATATTATTTTGATAATAAACTCTGTTTTTTTTGACAAACTCTATTTTGTGTAGTAGGTTACATATGTTAAGGACGGGGGTGGTCCTGTAGTATTTTCCATATATCAAAAAACAGCTCGCACCGGGAAGGCGCGTAACTACTTTGCCAGGCTTGAAATAGGAGCTCTGGGGAGGCTTGCTGTTTCAACAAGTTATCAACTGTAACACCAAACTTGCTGCTGTGGCTATGAGAGGTTTTATTTATTCAAATTCTTTTTTCAAATAAAGTGTAATAAAGAATAATTCGGAGGAGAGGCAAAATGGCAAGGTCGTATTTTAAAACAATAGGGATAGCAGTAGCGGTTATGGTTCTTTTGGCAGGTGCGGCACAGGCGGGATTGCTTTACTTTGAGCCTGCGTATCCAGGTGATATTTATGCGGAAGTCAATGATATTATAACCTATGATCTTATCTATGATCCCGGCATCGATGGAGCCTTCAACTTAATTGGCTTTGATTATGATTTTGGCTTTGACAGCCAGGAACTTGCATATGTTTCCGCTTCAAGCTCTCGCATTGCTATTGATGAAATGATGAGCGGTGAGACTGATCCCGGAGCCTTATGGCTCGTAGGCATGGATGTAGTCAGTGGCTATCAGTTCATATCTGAAACTCCTGCGACAGTTCTTTCTATTGATTTCCGAGTTATCAGTCCTGCTATAAGCGACGCAGCATCAGATTGCTGGCTCTTGGAGCAAGATCCGCTGCTCTACAAGGGCATGATGGATGATCTTGGCGGGATGCACTCCTTTGGCGCAGTTTACGGCGCAGATGTGGCAGTCCCTGAGCCGGGGACAGTGGCGCTGCTTGCTATTGGCGGTTTGCTTGCAATCACTCGGTGGCGAAGATAAGTTAACATTTCTTTAATAATTTGAATGAAGGAACCCAAAAATGATCACTATCTTCAGAAAGCTTATTTGTGCCCTGTTTATTTTTGCTTTGCTTAAACCTTGCTGGGCAAGTGATGAATTCAGACCAAGTGTTCCTACAGTTGTAGCTAAGTCAGGATTTTTATCAGGGCTCTGCTATGATGGTGAGCGGCAACGTGTTTATCTCAGCAATTCGGACTATGATCGCGTAGAGACTTTTGATCTTTTAACCAGTACATGGCATGCTCCTATTGCTGTCGGCTCGATTCCAGAGGGGCTGGATATCAGCCATGACGGCGCCAAGCTTTATGTGCTTAATACGGGGGAAGCAAAAGTTTCAGTGCTGGATCTGACCCAAAATCCACCCGTTGAAGTTGAACGCATCAATTTGGGGGTGACGGCGTCACGTTATACGGGATCAATATATGATGCTGTTCCCAGGAGATGGCGCTGTGCGGGCGAAGATACCGCATTTTTCAATTATAGTGATGGTTATCAATTTGATCTGAATACTCATGCCGTAACTGAGATCATTCATGATACCTATGGACATTTTTATCGCACTGGTGATGGTAACACCTTGATTCTGGGTAATTTCAGCACCGCATGGATTTACAACTGTCAAACCTCCAGTTTTGAATCTACTGGCACTCTATCAGGTTTTAGCGGCAACTGGTGGGATTGGATAGTTGCAATCGCGATTACCAATGATAAATCCATTCGGGTAGCTACCCAAAACGAGGAAACCGTATTTTTTGACTCCAACTGGAATATCATGGGCACGGTTCCCGGCGCGTCCATCCCGGATGATAACTGGGATGGCTTGGTCTTTTCTCCCCAAGAGCATGTTCTTTACCGAGCAGTCAGCACTGGGGGATACCAGATTGAAAAGATTGATGTGCAAACCATGCTGGTATCCGGAAGCATATCCCTGCCGGAACGTCTTATCCATCGCAATGGTGGGGATCTGAAGATCAATGACAGTGGTGAATATCTCTTCGCGGCCTCAACCTCAGGATTGATGGTGATTCCTACCGGTGAGCCCAGTGCTGTAACTAACCTGCCACCGGAAGCCTATGACCAAGAGGTAATCACTAAAATGCAGCAAGCGGTCAATATTACTCTTCAGGCTATTGATTTAGAGGAAGATCCCGTTTCATACACTGTCTCTTCACCCACGAACGGGGTTCTTTCCGGCACCGCGCCTAATTTGATCTATACTCCGAATCCAGGTTTCTACGGGCATGACAGCTTTACCTTTAATGCAGATGATGGCAGCGGGCCAGGCAATACCGCAATGGTCAACATTTCAATTTATGAACCGAATCCTTTTGAACCAACCTCTCCGGTTGTTCTTCCCAAAGCAGGGTTTTTAGCTGGCCTCTGTTATGATCCTGGGCGGGGACGCATTTATCTCAGCAACCTGGATCAGAACCAAGTTGAAACCTATGACCTTACTATCAGCCAGTGGCTGAATCCGATAGCGGTGGGTTCCCTTCCCGAAGGACTTGATATTAGCCCAGATGGAACCAAGCTTTATGTTCTCAATACCGGGGCCGCAAAGGTATCGGTTGTGGACCTTACCCAAAATCCCGGGGTTGAGGTTGAACGTATTGACTTGGGAGTAACCGCATCACGCTATGACAGTTCTATATATGATTCTGTGCCAAGACGATGGCTCTGTGCCGGAGATCATCTGGCATTTTTCAATTATAGTGATGGTTATCAATTTGATCTGAATACTCATGCCGTGACTGAGATCATTCATGATACCTATGGCCATTTTTATCGCACCCGTGATGGCAGGACCGTGATCCTGGGTAATTTCAAGACCGCCTGGATTTATAACAACCAAACCTCCAGCTTCGAATCTACCGGCACTTTACCAGGCTTTAACGCTAACTGGTGGGATTGGATAGTTGCAATCGCGATTACCAATGATAAATCCATTCGGGTAGCCACCCAGAACGAAAAAACCGTATTCTTTGACTCCAACTGGAATGTGCTGGGCACGCTCCCCGGTGCGTCATACCCGAATGATAACTGGGATGGCCTGGTCTTTTCTCCCCGCGATGACATTCTTTATCGATTGGTAAGAACCGGCAGCAACAAGGTTGAGGTGATTGATGTCCAGTCGATGGCAATCACCGGAAACATTGCTTTGCCAGAACGTCTTACCCATCGCAGCGGAGGGAATGTTAAAATTGATCCTGAAGGTGAATATCTCTATGCAGCTTCAACCTCGGGATTGATGGTAATCCCAACCGGCGAGGTCTTTACCAACACCGCTCCGATTGCCGTACTTGCCCATAACCGCACTGCTGAAACTATTGTCGAGTTTGATGCAACCGGCAGTTATGACAGCGATGGTGATAGGATTTTTGCCTATGAGTGGAAGTTGGGCGAAGTCATAATTTCAGATGAAGCAAGCTTTACCAACGATTTTGGCAGTACAGGTTATTATGACATTAGCCTGCGGGTAAAGGATGAGTTCGGACTCTGGAGTGAGACACAAACTGTAAACTTGATCTTAATGCCTGACAATGTCCTCTGTGTTGATCAGGACGTAATCGGCGGCGCGGGCGACGGCTCCACCTGGGAAAACGCCTTTGTTCATCTCCAGGACGCCCTGGATGTTGCCGCCAGCGGCGATGAAATCTGGGTCGCGGAAGGGGAGTATCATCCGGTTGCCGATACCTCGGGCAACCGCACACCGACGGACCCCCGCACCAAGACCTTCAAGCTGATCGAAGGCGTCGCTGTCTACGGCGGCTTTATCGGCAATGACGCCGGCGGCTATGAAACCGAACGCAGTCAGCGAGAATGGGAGAATCATATCGTCGTCCTCTCCGGAGACCTTAATGGGGATGATGATTCCACGAAGGAACTTAATGATTCGTTAAGAAATAACAACGAAAACGTTCGGCGAGTATCGATTGGTGCTGCCAACGCAATTCTGGATGGCTTTATAGTGAATAGAAGCAGAGGAGACAGCTTACATGGCGGTGGACTTTATATCAATACCGTGAATATGACGGTGCGAAACTGCCATTTTACCGAAAACTGGGCCTGGTATGGAGCGGGCATTCGGATTGAAAATTTCAGTTCTGATATCAGCGGATGTACTTTCACTAATAATCTCGCACACCGCGGCGCAGGTATCAGTATTTACAAATCGAATTCGGTTATTACAGATTGTACCTTCCTTGACAATTCCACTCCCAATGATGAAGGCGGGGCTTTGCACAATGAAAATGCCGATGCAATTATCACGGGCTGTGATTTTTACAATAATTCTGCCGGAACAGGAGGGGCGTTGTATACCAGCAATGGCGGCTTCCCAATAATAACCTCGTGTAACTTTACCGGAAACACGGCAGGTAATGGTGGAGCTGTTAAAGTTTATGGAGCTTCACCTAGACTTACAAATTGCACTTTTGTAGATAATTCAGCAAATAGCTCTGGCGGTGCAGTATATCACACAGGAGGTTCGCCAAATTTCGAAGATTGTTTATTCAGTAAAAACTCTGCATATGATGGTGGAGCGGTATACAATTATTATCTTGGCACATCTCCAACCTACCGCAATTGCACTTTTATTCAAAATAATGCGGACGGCCACGGCGGTGCAGTTGTAAATACCGTTGCTGTTAATTCAGATTTTATTAATTGTCTTTTTCAAGAAAATCACGCTGGCTGGCTGGACGGCGGGGCTATGTGGAGTGGCGGAAACAGCGTTAATACAAAGATTATAAACTGTTCCTACATAAATAATACAACTACTGGTGATTGTGGAGCAATAAGGCATGGAGGAGAAGAAAGCATTTTGATTGTCAATAGCCTGTTTTATGGCAATTCTGCTGCTAGCGATGTCGGAGCAATAACTGTTAATTGCCCAGATACCAAAATAATTAACTCTATTTTCGCCAACAATTCTGCAGCATCTACAGTTGGCGGAATATATGCTCTGGGGACTACCCAAATACAAAATTGCATAGTATGGAACAATACCGCTCCATCATATAAGCAACTCCGCAGTTCTGGTACCATTACCATCAGCAATTCTGATATCAAGGGCTCCGGCGGCAGTGGCGCCAGTTGGATTTCTTCTCTTGGAATAGATGGCGGCGGCAACATCGACGCTGATCCCTTCTTTGCCAATCCCACCGATCCGGCCGGATCGGACGGCATCTTCGGCACCTACGATGACGGTTTGCGGCTGACTGCGTTAAGCCCCTGTATTGACGCCGGTGACGACAGCGCCTTGCCACAGGACACGGCTGACCTCGATAATGACGGTGATACCACTGAAGACATCCCATTAGATATTATTGGCTTTAAGCGTGTTTTGGGAAGTATGGTTGATATGGGTGCTTATGAAATTAACACCTTACCCGGCGACATCGACGGTAATGACACTGTAGATCTTGGAGATTTCCTACTCTTGCGCATTGCCTTCGGCTCTAATCCAACCAAGCCTAACTGGAATCCCGCCGCAGACATCAATAACGATGGAGGAGTCAACCTTGGTGACTTCTTTATCCTGCGGACTCATTACGGGGAGCGTAGGTAGACATTATTTAATAGCCTAACGGACCCCCTTGGCTTTTCCTTGGCTGCATAGTTTACGAGTTGCTGCAACGGTTGGCAATGAATGGCAGGATTTGTGTAATTTGGAAGTCTGAGGGATTTTTTTAGAGTTGTCTCTATCTGTATAAAAGGCAAAGCCCTGCGCCAGTTTGCAGGGCTTTGCACTTGGTTGCAATGGAGCGGGCGAAGGGAATCGGACCCTCGTAGCCAGCTTGGAAGGCTGGTGCTCTACCCCTGAGCTACGCCCGCAATAATTATTAAA
>JAFGNG010000186.1 GCA_016927125.1 Planctomycetota bacterium
CAGCGCGGGGGCGTTGTTAATATTTTCCAACGCAGTTACGCTGTCGCGCAGGAGGGAGGCTTCCTCAAAGTGGAAGGCCCCGGCGGCGGCTTCCATCTCGCGCTGGATCTCCTTGATTAAATCCTTCTTCTTGCCGCTAAAGAAGAGGAGAAGCTTGGCGATCTGCTTGCGGTAGGTTTCCTTGGAAACCTTCAGGGTGCAGGGAGCGAGGCAGAGGCCGATGTGGAAATTGAGGCAGGGGCGCGCGAAGCGCCGCTTCTTGTCATGCTCGCGGATCTTAAGGTTGCAGACCCGGAAGCGGAAGATCCTGCCCAGGATCCCGAGCACGACGCGCAGTTCGGAGGCGGAGCGGAAGGGGCCGAAGTAACGGCTCTGCCCGGTCTGCTGGCGGCGGGTGACCAGCACGCGCGGAAAGTCTTCCCCCATCGTAACCTCGATATAGGGATAGAGCTCGTTGTTCTTGAGCATGAAGTTATACTTCGGGCGGAGATCCTTGATCATCCGGCTTTCCAGAAGGACGGCCTCGATCTCACTCTCGGTAACGATATACTCAAAATCCGCAATATTTTCGATGAGGGCGATATCCTTGGGCGCCCGGTCGCGTGGCTGGAAGTAAGAGGTTACCCGGCGGCGCAGATCCTTGGCCTTGCCGATATAGATCTCCTTGCCCGCGCCATCCTTCATGACATAACAGCCCGGCTCATGCGGGAGAGCCTTGGCCTTGGCGAGCAGTTCCGGCGTGTCCATAGCTTTCTCTTTTTTATAACATTTCACTTAATGGCCAGAGCGAGTCATCCCTGCAGCTTACTCCAGATTTAACTGGAATGCAACAATTTGGATTTAACCTGCCAGGATATTAATGGTAATAGCAAAATCACGCGCGGGGGTGGAAGGAGGCATAAGCGTCGAGGATGGCTTCGCGATCGACATGGGTATAGATCTCGGTCGTGGTAAGGTCGGTATGGCCGAGGAGTTCCTGCACCACCCGCAGGTTGGCGCCGCCCTGCAGCAGGTGCGTGGCAAAGCTGTGGCGCAGAAGGTGCGGATAGATCCGTTTGTTGATTCCGGCCTTCCGGGCGGCGGCCCGGACAATCCGCCAGACCGTTTCACGCCCTAGGGGCTTGCCGTTACGGCTCAAGAAGAGGAGAGGTTCCTTGGGATCACGCGCGAGGAGCGGCCGGGAGTTCAGCAAATATTTCTCCAGGGCGGCAACCGCGGGCTCCCCGAGGGGCACCAGGCGCTCCTTCTCCCGTTTGCCGCGCAGGCGCAGGCGGGCTTCATCCAGGTAGAGCCAGAGCAGCTTGAGATCGCAGATCTCGCTCGCCCGCGCCCCAGCGGCGTAGAGCACCTCCAGCACGGCGCGGTTGCGGACGGAGACGGGATCCTCCCCGGATTCGGCTTCGAGCAAGGAGGTGACCTCCTGGACCGAGAGCACCTCCGGCAGGCCCTTGAAGAGCTTCGGGCCGATGAGGTGCTCCGCCACATCCGCCGGCAAAAGCTTCTCGGCAGCGCAGAACTTGAAGAACATCCTGAGGGTCACCAGCGCGCGCGCGCGGCTGGCGGGCTTCTGCCCTTCATGGGCGAGCTTCCCCAGGTATTCCTCCAGGTGCTGCTGCCCGATGGCGGCAAGCACGACATCCTCCGCCAAGAGATAAGCCAGAAAAGCTTCAAGGTCGCGCCGGTAGGCCAGCAGGGAGTTCTGCGTCAGGCGGCATTCCACGCGGCAGTAATCCAAAAAGCTCCGCATCGCGGCGGGGAGGGAGTCGGTCATGTTTCGCCCCTTAACAAGGCTTGTCGAAGCTGTTTATGTTTAGCTAAACCCGGTATCCGCCGGCTGCCGCTTACAAGGTTTGCCACTCCGGCCGGTCCTTCAGGCGGTGGAGGACCTCGCCCGCTTTTTCAATATAGAGGATGCCCTCATCCTCGCGGTTCAGATAGTCCTCGACCTTGATGCTGGCCGGGTCGCGATAGCCCAGGTTGATCTTACGGCAGAGCTCTTCCGGGATGCCGGTAGCGAGCGTGACCTTGACCCGGCACTTCTCCACCCCGTCTTCATAGGTGCCGATGCCGCGCACGTGGGTGGAGTGGGCGATCACTCCCCAGGGGTATTGCTTGAAGCGATCCCACTGCTTGCGGAAGTAATCGCGGGTATGGTAGCCGATCTCCTCGATGATCTTACCATGGGTGACGCTGATCTCGGTAATGTGCGGGGCGTAGATGATAAGCTCCCCGCCGTCGGCGACAACGGGTTCGAGCTTATACATGCACTTGCCGCCAACCCAGAGATCGTCATACATCACCGGCGCGCAGGAGAGCACGGTCTGGTAGGGGTGGTCGTGGTACTGGATGTGGAGTTGATCGGAGAGGTCGGCCGCCTCTTCCCAGGCTTCCTTGGGTTCGCCAAAATAAAGGCCGGCCAGCCCGCCCTTCTTCACTACCATGGCAAAGCATAGAGAAGGGACCGTGACCATCTCCGCGGAGCGGTTGAGGACCGCGCGCACCGGCGTGTCCTTGGTGCCGATGATCTTGGGATTGCTGATTACCGCCCCGAGCCAGTGGAAGAAATCAATAATCTCCTGCCCGCTGATGCCGGGGAAGAGGTACTTGAAGCCGCCGGAGAAGCCGACCACCTCGTGCGGGAAGACCGGGCCGACAATACAGATCTTGTCGTAGTCGTAAATCAGCCGGTTAACCGTGATCTCCACGTCCATCTGGAAAAGCCCGCCGGAGAGCTTTTTTATCTCTGCTTCTTTAATGGTGCCAATCTTCTTGAGGGCGTTGGGGTCCTTCCACAGGTGGTTGTAGACAGTGACCTCGCCATATTGCCCGGCGCGTTCCTCCGGGGTGAGTTCCAGCCGGGTGTTGATCATCTCCTCGCTCATGGGGGGATGGGTGCCGAGCGCGATCAGCACGTCAAGCTGCTTGACTATACCCTTGGTAGCAGCATGGATGGCGCGGAACATCTGCCCGACCGGGGCGCTACGGGTGTGATCAGGGATAATCAGGAGCAGTTTCTGGTCCTGGAGATCGGCGGAAGCCATCCCCTCGTTTACAATTGCAGTGACTTCGCTCGCGCTCAACATTCTGTCGGTGGAGCCGGTACCTATAACCATGGTGAAATCCTTTCTTCACAGCGACGGGGTTAATTATTGATGCCACCCCGCGAGGGCTTGCCCGATGCCGTCTTCCAGGGTGGTGAATTCTTCCGTGTAACCGGCTGCCCGCAGGCCGGAGAGATCCGCCTCGGTAAAGCTCTGGTATTTTCCCACGAGGTACGCGGGGAAGGGGACATACTCGATTTCACCCTGGCCGAGATTTTGAATCAGGGTGTTGGCGATATCATTAAAGCTGCGGCTCTTGCCCGTCCCTAGGTTATAAATCCCCTGGCTGGCCGGGTTGTCCAGAAAGAAGAGGTTGACCTTGACCGCGTCCTTAACAAAAAGGAAGTCACGGCGCTGCTCGCCATTGGCGTAGCCGTCAGTGCCTTCGAAGAGGCGCGCCTTGCCGGAGTCTTTGAGCTGGTAGTAGAGCTGGGTTACCATCGAAGCCATCGGGCCTTTGTGCTCTTCCTGGGGACCGTAGACATTGAAGTAGCGCAACCCCGCGACCGTGCTGGTGATCTTCGGCAAGAGATGACGCAGGTGCTGGTCGAAGAGCAGCTTGCTTTCGGCATAGACATTGAGCGGGTTCTCATTCTCCGGCACTGGGGCGGAGTTCTCATTAATGCCATAGACCGAGGCACTGGAAGCATAGATAAAGGGGATCTCCTGCTGCAAGGCGCAATCCAGCAGCAGCTTTGAATAGGTGAAATTATTGTCCAGCATATACTCGCGGTCGGTTTCGGTGGTGACGGCGCAGGCGCCCTGGTGGAGAATCGCACGGGTGCCTTGGGGCAGCTTGCCCGCTTCCAGCATAACCCGCAGCGCGGTGAGATCCATGCAGTCGGCGAATTTGCAGCCCTCCAGATTGCGCATTTTGGCTTGGTTGGAGAGGTTATCGACAACCAGGATCTTGTCGATGCCCTGCTCATTCAAGCCGCGCACCACGTGGCTGCCAATAAAGCCAGTACCGCCGGTAACTAGATGCATTGCTGCCTCCTGCTTACATTTCCCGGCCGACGGCTTGGGCGAGAGGCTTCAATTCCTTCATCAGTTGTATAAACTGCTGGGGATTTAGGCTCTGCGCGCCATCCACCAGCGCTTTTTCCGGGTGCGGGTGGACCTCGATAATCAAGCCATCCGCCCCGGCCGCGATCGCCGCCTTGCTCATCGGCCCTACCAGGCTGGCATGGCCGGTGCCGTGGGAGGGGTCGGCCAGCACGGGCAGGTGGGTGCGCTCCCGCAAGGCCGGGATGCTGCTGAGGGAGAGGGTGTTGCGGGTGTGGTCTTCAAAGGTGCGGATGCCACGCTCGCAGAGAATTACATTAGGGTTGCCCGCCGAGAGGATATACTCCGCGGCGAAGAGCAGCTCCTGGATGGTTGCCGACATCCCGCGCTTGAGGAGCACCGGCTTCTGGGTATTCCCCAAAGCCTTCAAGAGAAGAAAATTCTGCATGTTGCGCGCGCCGACCTGGAGCACATCCGCGAATTTCGCCACTATCTCCACCCCCTCGGGGCTGAGAACCTCGGTAACCACCGGCAGGCCGGTGGCCTCGCGCGCTTCAGCGAGGTATTCCAGCCCTTCTTCCTGCAAACCCTGGAAAGCATAGGGATTGGTTCTCGGCTTATACGCGCCGCCCCGGAGGGCAATCGCCCCGGCTTCCTTCACCATCTGGGCGGCCTCGATAATGCCGGCGCGGCTCTCCACGCTGCATGGCCCGGCAATAATCCCGATGCGCTGGCCGCCGATTAACGAAGAACCTAACTGGATAGCGGTCTTTTCCGGCTTGACCTCCACGGAGGCGAGCTTATAGGGAGCCAGGATCGGCATGACCCGCTCTACGCCTTCGCAGACCTCGAAAAATTGTTCGGTTATAACCCGTTCATCCCCGACGGCGCCATAGACATTTCTCTCCGTCCCATGAATGACATGGGGCTCAAGCCCTGCTTCCCGGATGCGCTCCTCCAACGCGATGCATTGTTCCTTGGTAGCGCCTTTTCGCATGACAATAATCATGGTCTGTTCCTTACAAGGATAAATTAAATTTTACTGTACCGGATTGTTGAGCAGCAACCTCATATCCCATAACCAGGGTGCAATAAGGTTAATATATCCGTATTTCTGTCTCACTTTAAGGGAGTTTGCTGTAAAAACAATGTTTTTTTCTGATTAGAGCCGATTTCACCCGCATTATCAAGTCGGAGAGCCAGGCGGAGGACTGCATCATAACCCTGATAAGAATAAAAGAAAAGAGATAAAATGTAAGGGATTTTTATGTTAAACTCATAAAAACCCTCTGGTTAGCCGGGTGCCTGGCTGTCAACTTTAAAGGGAATTCCGCGCGGAAATGCGACATCTTTGCAAAAGCGCTTGACAAGCAAGGCAAAAGGCTATAAAAATACCCATCTTGCGTATTTAGATACGCACGTTTCTTAGGGGGCAAGTGCCCTCATGGGGACGGTATGGCCGGCCCCGGTTGATCTTTACACAGGTCTGTTGTATGCAGGCAGCGGCCCGGGATGGTGCACGAACTGTTCCACGAGGGGCGGCGGTTTGGCGAAAAGAGAAAGGTAGCAACATGGCAATAGTAAAAATGCAGGAGCTGCTTGAGGCCGGAGTACACTTCGGCGCTCGCACCAGCAAGTGGAACCCGAAGATGAAGCCTTATATCTTCGGCAGTCGCAGCAAGGTACACATCATTGATTTGCGTGAAAGCTTGCGCGGCTTAATCCGGGCGTATAAATTTTTGGAGAACCTGACCGCCCAGAACAAGAAGGTGGTTTTCGTCGGCACCAAGCGCCAAGCCAAGGAAGTTGTCCGTAGTGAAGCCAAGCGCGCGGACCAATTCTTCGTGGCCGAGCGCTGGTTGGGCGGCACCCTCACCAACATCCGCACCGTCCGGGAGCGGGTCGCCCGCCTGGAAGAGCTTGAGATGTTGGAAACCACCGGGGAGATCCAGGAATTCTCCAAGAAGATGATCTCGCATATTAACCGCGAGAGAAAGAAGATCAGCCGTAACTTTGAAGGCATCCGCGAGATGAAATCCGTGCCGGGCGCGCTGGTGCTGATCGATCCCAACGAGGAAAAGATCGCGCTCAGGGAAGCCATGAAGCTCAACATCCCCACCATTGCGATTGCTGACACCGACTCGGACCCGGACCTCATTGATTTTCTCATTCCGGCTAACGACGAATCCTTCCGCTCCATCCACGCGATCCTCTCCGTACTGGCCAACGCCTGCATTTCCGGGGCCGGCAAGAGGAAGGAAAACGCCATGCTCGCCGCGCGCGCAGCCGGCGCCCCGGGGGAAGCACCCCCCCCGCCCGCGGCCAGTCCTGAAGTTAAAATCAACCCTTCTGTCGGGGCAGTCTCCTTTGGCGGAGACGAGGATTAGATAAAAAACCTTGGGGGGCGGATTGCAGACCC
>JAFGNG010000187.1 GCA_016927125.1 Planctomycetota bacterium
ATACCACCCGGGTGAGGCTGGCAATATAGATGGTGGGGTTGCCCATTTCAGGCTCACTGATCGCCATGAAAGGAGAAGGAGGGAAGCCCAGACGAAGCTGCCAGATGACATCTCCGCTTTGGCGTTCCAGGTTCAGGAGGTTGCCCTCTAGGAGCAGGTAGATGGAGAACTCTGTAAAAACCGGGTCTCCCAGCGGCGGGTTCTCCCCGAGCTTGGTCCACCACATGGGGTTGCCGTCGCTGCGCCGGAAGGCGAGGAGATCATTCGCCTCGGTTAGCACCAGCACCATGTTCAAGCCCAGTTCCTGCGGCGGCAGCCAGAGCTTGCTGCCCGGGCTTTGGAAGCCGGGCACAGTCCAGGCCACCTCCAGGGGGCATTCTTCCGGGAGGAGTTCCTGGAGGGAGCGATTGGAGACGCGCGTCTCCAGGGCGGTAATTTCGCCTTGCTCAAAGGGGGACGCCCGGAGGTCGGTGGCTTCGGTTTCGGGTTCGGCGTTCCTGCAACCGCAGAGGGCAAGAAGAAGGCTCAAACAGATTGCCACATAAAACTTATCCATCAAAAACTCTCCTGCTCATTATGAATTATTTATCACCAGTGGGATTGCTACAGCAACTTACCCAGATCCACATGATGTTGTTGCTCAAAAAGGTTCAACATGGAAACCGCTTCCAGGTCATGTTCGATGCGGCTGACCAGCTTGAAGATATAGGGCTTGCCTGCCAGCCGGTTTTCAAGATCGTGGCGCATGGTTTCCCAGGAGCTTTCATAAAGCTCGTCCCGAATCCGGATTAGCATCCGCTCCTCGGGAAGTAGGGCGTTGATGAATGCTTCCGGCTCCAAGGCCAGCCGTTCATCAGTTGGCGGTTGCGCCTCGTTCATGGAATACTCCAGACAGGCATAATCCACCTGGAAAGACCCGGCTAAAAAACAGCCTCAGCTAATGGTCCAGGAATTACAACTTTGGTTCACTACCGCCATTATTCCGAATATTTTAAAGTTGTCAAGCGCAGTTATGCAGGTTTATCGTAATAGTCTGTATTAATGCGGTGTTAAGCCTTTTTATAAAACCCTGGGTTTTGGGGGAAGAATAGAATTGTCTTGACATAGTTTCGCCAATGTGCTTTACTCTCACCTAACAAATGCCCCGTGTAAGGGCATGTAAGAATTTAGGAGAAGTAGTATGGCAACAGGTACTGTAAAGTGGTTTAATGATCAAAAGGGATTCGGATTTATTGTCCCGGATGATGGCGGAAAAGACCTCTTCGTTCACCACACCAATATTGTGTCAGAGGGTTTCCGCACTCTGCAGGAAAATCAAAAGGTTGAATATGAGGCTGCGGAAGGCAAAAAAGGGCCGGAAGCAACAAATGTCCGCCCCTGCTAAGTAATTCCGAGCCATTCCATAAAGCATTCTAAGAGTGGGGAATAAAATCCCTAACTCATCTGTGAATATGGGAAACTCGAACCCCGGCGCAAGCGCCGGGGGTTTTTTATTGTCGATAAATATAATTATTGCTATTAGTTAAAGGCTTGCTGTCAGGAGCCAATGGGGGGACAATAAAATTCCCCTCGCTATAGTAACGAGGGGATATGTATAAAAAGCCGGGTCTTGGGAAAATATCTGGCACAAGGCCGTTTATATATTGAGGGCACAACCCTCGTGCCCGACTTCGTCCTTTGCAAATACTATACAACAAAAGTTGAGGCTTAGTCGGATTTTTTCAAAAAAAATCGTGGTAGCGGAAAATATTTTCCGCAGACCTGTCAGCAGCGCTGGAAAACTGACCGGAATCGCTACTGTTATTAGAAAGTAAACTTCATGACGAGTGAAATTATCCTGGCGATTGTGGAAATCTTCGGCATCTTCACCATCGGTTGGCTGGCGCGGCACAAGGTCTATATCCGCGAGGCGGAACTGGACCGCTGGAGCCGGTTTGTGATTGATTTTATCTTCCCATTCCTGGTCTTCAACTCGATTGTAATGAATTTTGAAGCAGAAAGATTAGGGGAGCTTTGGCCGCTGCCGCTCCTTGGCTTCGGGATGATTGCCTTCGGCGCCCTGGCCGGTTTTTTCCTGCGCCGGGGGGTTAGCAACCAGAGTCCCGCGACTGTCAAAACCTTCCATCATTTCTGCGCGATTAATAATTACGGCTTCATCCCCATCATTATTATATACAACCTCTGGGGGGAGGCGGCGCTGGCGCGGCTCTTCTTCTTCAATCTCGGCTCCAGCATTGGTTACTGGACTATCGGCGTGACCCTGCTGGGCGAATCGGATTTGCGCAGGACAGCGAAGAATATGCTTTCGCCTTCGCTGCTCGCCCTCTTCCTGGCGCTGGTGCTGTCGATTACTGGATACAACCAGGCGATTCCGGGAGTGGTTTTGAAGATCTGCGGCACTATTGGCGCGGCCGCGATCCCCTTGATCCTGATCCTGGTCGGGGCATCGATCTACCCCTTCCCGTCAATGCAGAATAAGCGCGACCTGGCCTACCTCACCGGGGTGCGGCTGGTCTTGTTGCCCCTGCTGATGATCGGGATTCTCTTGCTGTTGCCGTTGACCAACGATGTGCGGGCAATCGCCCTGATCGTCGCCTTGATGCCGGCGTCGGTAAGTTCCTCCATCCTGACGCGCAGGTATGGCGGCGACCCCGACTATGCCTCCGGGGCTGCCGTGATCACCACGTTCTTTGCGATCATCACTCTGCCGCTGGGTCTGTGGCTGCTGCAAGGCTTTTTGCCAGCGCCTTGACCAGGGCCTGGGCGAAGTCCACCGAAGCCTTGGGGCCGTTGGCGGTGATGATCATCCCGTCCTGCACCACAGCCTCGTCCACCAGCTCCGCGCCAGCTTCTTCAAGGATTTTGTGCGTGTTCTTCCAGTCCACCGCGGTCGCCTGCTTTTCTTTTAGGACTCCCGCCTTTGCCAGGATAGTTGGAGCATAACAGATTGCACCGAGGAGCTTCTCCTGTTCCACCGCTTCTTTGCAAATCCGCAAGGCATCCGCATCGGTCTGAAAGACGCCGCAACCTAAACCGCCGACAAAGACAATCATGTCGAAATCCGCCACCACTGCGTCCTTGAGGGCGAGCGTGGCCTCGGCCTCCGCGCCCATGGCGCCGGTGCAGGTGCCAGCCTTGCTACTGGCGACCGTAACCTCCAGGCCGGATTCCACAAAGACTGCCTGGGGTTCGAAAAACTCCGGGTCAGCGAAGTTCTTCGGCGCCACAATCATCAGCACTTTCTTGCCCGCTGCCTCCGGCTCGGACTCCTCCTCAACCTTGGTGGCATAGGTTTTGGCATCAGCCTTTTCGCCAGCGATCAAGGGTGACACTAAAGTCAGCACCAGCATTCCGCATAAAATTAGACTTATAAAAGTTTTCATCTTGTTTAATCCTCGTCATCACTAAGAATCCAAAAGAGCATCACAGCTATGACAACAATAATAGCAATACCGATGACTGAAAGCATGTTTAAATCCTTTCAATAATAGCTCAGGTTCTCAGCAACCGGAATCTCTCCGGGGCGAGGAAGTGCGCCAGCAATTCCCTCTGGGAGAGCGCTGAGACTTCCTCGACCGGGGAATTATAAACCTCCCGATAGATTTCCGCCAGCTTCTTGCCATATTGTTCAAGGTTATAATTCCGCTTAATGCAAGCGCGGTTATTTTTAATAATTGGCCGCATCTTTTCCAGATCAATCTCAAGGATATTGCTACCCGCGCATCCCTGCAATTCGCTCCGGGCCGTGCTGGAACCCTTGACCTTGCGGATCACCTCCTGTTGCAGTTCTTCATCCAGGCAACCGAAATCCACACAATCACCATTAATCGCGGCGTTCATGGCCCGGTCCAGGTCTGCCGGCTGCAGGTGGCTCCCATAAGAGATGTAATTTTTCTCCAGGCCGACCCGCACCTTATTGGCAAAAACCTCCTGGTCCAGCCATTCCAGGGGAATGTCCAGGCGGCCGTAGAGGTTGGCCAATTCGATTCCGGCGGCCTGGAATTCTGCAGTAATCTCCGGCAGCGCCCGCCCGGCAAGCATCCTCTCCGCCAGCCAGGGCTCGAGGAAGGCCAGGCCAAAACCCTCCGCGATGCTGGTGGTCAGAATG
>JAFGNG010000188.1 GCA_016927125.1 Planctomycetota bacterium
CGCTCCAGGCGTTCCTGTACGATCTCCATGTGGAGTAACCCCAGGAAGCCGCAGCGGAAACCAAAGCCAAGCGCCCCGCTGCTTTCCGGCTGGAAGGCAAAGGAGGAATCATTGAGCGCCAGGCGGTCCAGGGCTTTGCGTAAACCTTCATAGGTCTCTGATGCGGAAGGATACAACCCGCAATAGACCATGGGCTTAGGTTGGTCGTAGCCGGGCAGGGCCTCGACCTTGCTCTCGGGGGTGGTGATGGTATCGCCCACGTGGACATCGGAGATATTCTTGATTGCGGCGACCAGGTAGCCAACCTCTCCCACGGAGAGCTGGCGGCGCGGTTCCATGGTTTTGCCGAAGACCCCGAGCTCGGTGATTTCATAGGTGCGCCCGGTCGCCATCATCTCGATCCGTTCACCCTTGCGCAGGGTGCCGTCCACCATGCGAATGGAAGCGATTACCCCGCGGTAATCATTATAGATCGAATCATAGATAAGCGCCCTCGGGGTAGCATCAGGATCACCCACCGGCGCGGGGATTCGTTCAATAATGGCATCCAGGATTTCATTCACGCCCTCGCCGGTCTTGGCGCTGACATGCAGGATGTCCTGGTCCTCGCAGCCGAGGAACTGCATGAATTCTTCGTGCACGCCCTCGATATCGGCGGTGGGGAGATCAATCTTGTTGACCACCGGCTGGATATAGAGCTCCTCCTCAAGGGCGAGATAGGCGTTGGCGAGGGTCTGCGCCTCCATTCCCTGCGAGGCGTCGGCCAGCAGCAAGGCGCCCTCGCAGGCGGTCAGGCTGCGCGAGACTTCGTAGGAGAAGTCGACGTGGCCGGGGGTGTCGATCAGGTTCAAGAGGTATTCCTGCCCCTTGTAAAAATAAGGCAGGCTGATGGTGTGCGCCTTGATGGTAATGCCGCGTTCGCGCTCGAGATCCATGTCGTCCAACATCTGCTCATGGAATTCGCGCGCGCTGATCACCCCCGTCTTCAAGAGAAAGCGATCCGCCAGGGTGGATTTACCATGATCTATATGTGCGATTATGGAGAAGTTTCTAATGAATTCAGGGCGCATCCAGCAGCTCCTATCAGCCCGGCATCCCCGCCCAGTTGGGCTGGCAGGATCTGCATCCTCGCAGCCGGGACGGGAAAGGCAAGTCGTTTAAATTCGGCATTGATTTCATCAAACAACAACGCCCCGGCCGCAATCATGCCGCCGGAGAAGATCATCTTTTCAGGGTTCAGCAAGTTCGCCATGTCCGCGGCCAGTACTCCTAAAATCCTGCCGGTTTCGCGGATGATTTTGCATGCAAGCTGATCGCCCGCAGCAGCGGCGGCGAAGATTGCCGCACAGGTCAGCTCCTCGCGCGGGGTTACAGAGAGGGCGCTCTCTTCGCCCGCAGCCAGTGCTTCCTCCAGGCGGCGCACCGTGCTGTTGGCCGAGGCATACGCCTCCACGCAGCCTTGGGCCCCGCAGGCGCATTGGCGACCGCCTTGGACAACGCGCAGATGGCCGATCTCCCCGGCGGTATGGTCAATCCCGCGCACCAGCTTGCCGTCGAGAATAATCCCGCCGCCGATACCGGTGCCGAGTGTGGCCAGCACCATATTCTTACAGCCTTGGCCCGCGCCAATCCAGTATTCTCCCCAGGCCGCGGCATTGGCGTCGTTTTCAAGAATAGTCCTGAGGCCGGTGCCTTGCTCCAGGATCTCAACAATCGGCAATCCCGAGAGCTGCGGGATATTCGGCGGATGCGCCCCGCCAATCCCCGGGGCCAGCGGGCCGGGCATCCCCAGGCCAATGCCGGTAAGAGAACTTTGCTCCACTCCTGCCTTGATTGTAACCTGTTTCACCAGTTCTACCATCTTCCGGAGAATGGTTTCGCCTGAATTATTCCCGGCATCCGTCTGCGCGGCCTCCTTGGCGAGCACCTTGCCCCGCAAGGTTACTACCCCCGCGCGCATATTAGTGCCGCCGAGATCAATACCAATAACGCAGGTCTCCATCTTGCTTACTCCAGAATTTCTTTACGGAACGCCAGGAGCGCCCGGGCGCGATGGCTTACCCGGTTTTTCTCTTCCGGTTCCGCTTCCGCAAAACTCTTTCCCAGCTCCTTGGAATAAAACAGGGGGTCATAACCAAAGCCGTTCTCGCCCCGCAATTCAAACAGGATATCGCCGTCGCACCTTCCCGCAAAGATAATAGTAGCCTTCCCGGGAATGGCAAGTGCCAGCACACAGGCAAAATGCGCCTCTCGTTCTCCTGTCGGGACCTCCGCCAGCTTTTTGAGTAGGAGCACGTTGTTGGCGGCGCTGTTCGCAGGTTCGCCCGCGTATCGGGCGCTGCGCACCCCGGGTTCCCCGCCCAGCGCCTCGACGCAGAGGCCGGAATCATCCGCCAACGTCGGTAGGCCGGTTGCCTGGGCGACCGCTTCCGCCTTGAGAACCGCGTTCTCGGCAAAGGTTCTGCCGATTTCCTCGACTTCCGCCACCTCCGGGAACTCCTCCAGCGAGCGCACCCGGATACCGCTGCCGGAGAGGATCGCCTCCAACTCCCCACGTTTTTTGCGGTTACGGCTGGCCAGCATCAATTCGGTAATGATTAAATCCTTTTCCGCATCCCGCATAACATGCTCCGGTGCTTTTATTCTTTAACTCCCAGCGCCTGCTTCTGCAGGACGATCAGCTCCTGAATGCCGGCGTGCGCCAGTTTTTTCATCTGCGTTAGTTGCCGGTCCGAAAAGGGCGCGCTCTCCGCCGTGCCCTGGATCTCCACGTAGCGATCGTCTTCGGTCATGACAATATTCATATCCACCTCGGCGCGGGAATCCTCCTCGTAAGAGAGGTCCAGCACGGCCTGGCCGTCGACCATGCCGACACTGACCGCGGCCACGAACTGCTTGATCGGCTGGCACTCCTCTGCGATCCGGCCTTGCTGGCGCAACCAGGCCACCGCGTCGTAGAGGGCCACCATCGCGCCGGTAATCGCGGCGCAGCGGGTGCCGCCGTCGGCCTGGAGCACATCGCAGTCGATCAGGATGGAACGCTCGCCCAGTTCTGCGGTATCCACCGCCGCCCGCAGCGCGCGCCCGATTAGCCTGCTGATCTCCACGGTGCGGCCGCTACGCTTGCCGCTGACCGCTTCGCGCGCGACCCGGGTATGGGTGCTGCGCGGCAGCAAACTGTACTCCGCCGTCACCCACCCGAGCTTGCTCTCGCGCAGGAAGGCAGGGATCTTCTCCTCCACGCTGGCGGTGCAGAGGACGCGGGTCTTGCCCATCTCGATCAGCACTGAGCCTTCGGCGTAATCGGTGTATCCCCGGGCAATCTTAACCTTGCGCAAGGCTGCGGGGTCTGGGACTTTTTTCATTCCGGGTATACTCCTTGGTTTCTTTCCAATGCCATCAGTTACTTTTTTTGATAATGGCCATTATCATTTTCCGCGCGGATTTATTTTGAAAAACAACCGGGCCGTTCGGTTTCTTAGTATGCCTGTTGGAGTTGCTTGCCGCGGGCTGCTTCTTCATCCAGGATCTCCAGGAAGCGCTTCACCACCTCGGGATCGAACTGGCGACCGCTGCACCGGACCAGCTCCTGCCGTGCTTCCTCCGGAGTCATGATTTGCTGGTATGGCCGCAGGCTAACCATCGCGTCGTAGCAATCGGCCACGCAGAGGATCCGCGCCCCCAGGGGAATCGCCTCGCCCGCCAGGCCGTCGGGATAACCCTGGCCGTCATAGCGTTCATGGTGGTGGCGCACATCCGCGATAATCGCGGCCAGCTCTTTGATCGGCTCGATGATTGAACTGGCGATCACGGGATGGCGCTTGATGGTTTCGAATTCCGCCGCGCTCAGGCGCTCGGGATTATTCAGCACCATCTCCGCGACCCCGATCTTGCCGAAATCATGGAGGATTCCCGCAATCTGCATCAGCCCGATCTTTTCCGCGTCATAGCCGAAGCTCTGCGCCAACTGGCGCGCGTACCTGGCGACATGCTCGCTATGATGCTTGGTGTAGGGATCCTTGGTTTCCAGCGCTTTGGTCATAATCTGCAGAATATTCAAAAACAGGCGGTGGCTGGCGCCCTCGGCGGTATGCTGTTGCTGGGTGAGAACCCGCCGGGAAATAATTTTTTCGCATTTGAATTTAAAGATGTCCAGGGCAACCGGCGTGAGGAAGACATCCTCGATGCCGGCGGCCTTGAGGAGCGCGAGCCGGGATTGCTCATCCTTGCCCAGGTTTACCACCACCAGGGACGCTGCCAGCGTCCGGGAGAGCATCTTGCAAAGTGCCCGGCCCGTGTCCCAGCCAGTGGCTTCCAGGTCCACCACGATCAAATCCAGCCCGTCTTCCTTAACCGCCGCGTCCATAATCCGGGTCAGGAGATCCTGGTCCGGGGCTAAGCAGGTAAGCTTTTGGTAACCCTCCGCGCGCAGGGAGGCCGCGATCCCAGTGCTGCTTTCCCGGGCGTTACCGACCAGCAGGATGTGCGCCAGGTGCAGGCTTTCGCTGGAGATGTGGTTTGACAAGTGCGCCTCCTGTTCTCAATCACTAGACTGCCGGGGAATTACTCCGCCAGCAGTTCGGCAAAGAGCCCCCGGTAAAAATGCATCCGGTTTTCAGCCTGGTCGAAGACCACGCTGTTCGCCGATTCAATTGCCTCGTCCGTAATCTCTTCCCCCCGGTGGGCGGGAAGATCGTGCATGATAATGCAGTCCGGCGGGGCCTTGGCAAGGAGGGCGGTATTTACCTGGTACTCGGCGAATTGCTCGCGCCGGGCCTGCGCCTCCTCTTCCTGCCCCATGCTTGCCCAGACATCGGTATAGATGATGTTCGCGTCCGCAACTGCTTGCGCAGCGTCGCGCACCTGCTGGAAGTCAGCCTGCGGGCATTTTTTCGCGTGTTTGGCGGTGAAGTCCCCGTCCAGCTCAAAGCCTTTCGGGGAGGCAATCACAAAGCGCATCCCCAGCAGTCCGGCTGCCGAAGCCAGGCTGCGCGCGACATTATTCCCGTCGCCGATGAAGGCCAGGGTCTTGCCCTTCTCCGTACCGAGGTGCTCGCGGATGGTCATGATATCGGCCATCGCCTGGGTCGGGTGCGAGTAATCGGAGAGCGTGTTGATTACCGGCACATCCGCCCACTCGGCAAAGGTCTTGACAATGCTGTGCTCGAAGGTACGGATCGCGATCAGGTCCACGTAGCGGCTGATTACCCGGGCAATGTCCTTGATCGGCTCCCGCTCGCCGAGGCGGGTGCCGCCGATCATCTCCTGGGTGATGGCGGTAGCGCCCATGGACGCCGCGGCCGCCTCCAGGGAAACCCGGGTGCGGGTGGAGGGCTTTTCGAAAATCGTCATCAGCCGGCGGCCGATCAGCAGGCGGTCGGCAACGCCCGTCTGGAGACGGGTCTTGAGATCCGCGCAGCGCGCCAGCAGGCTTTCCAGTTCCGCCGTGGAGTGGTCCAGGATATTGACAAAATCTTTCATGACTTCACCTCGCCTTTATTCTCTTCCGGGATGTAGCTGAGGCAATGCTCGAGAATCTCCAGCCCCTCGTCCGCCTCTTCCGGGGTAATGGTAAAGGCCGGGAGCAGACGCAGGATATTTTCATGCGTACAATTTATCAGCAACCCCTTTTCCAGGCAGCGGCGCACAATGCCGGCCCCGGGGATGGTAAGTTCGATACCGATCATCAGGCCGCACTGCCGGACCTCGCGGATCCCAAGATCCTTCTGTTGCAGCTCTTGCAACTTCTTGGCAAAATGCTTGGTCATGCGCTTGACATTAGCCAGCACGCCGCCGGTGGTAAGAGTTTCAAAGACCGCGATCGCGGCGGCGCAGACCAGCGGGCTGCCGCCGAAGGTGCTGGCATGGCTCCCGGGCCGAAGGGACGGTGCCAGTTCCGGCTTCACCATGATCGCACCCATGGGCAGCCCTCCGGCAAGCGCCTTGGCTGTGGTCAGGATGTCCGGGATCACGCCAAAATGCTGGAAGCCGAAGATCGTGCCCAGGCGCCCCGGGCTGGTCTGGACCTCGTCAAAGATCAAGAGCAGGTTCTTCAGGTCACAGAGCTCGCGCAGGCCTTCCAAATATTCCTGGTTGGCCGGGT
This sequence comes from Planctomycetota bacterium, assembly GCA_016927125.1. Taxonomy (GTDB): domain Bacteria; phylum Planctomycetota; class SZUA-567; order SZUA-567; family JAFGNG01; genus JAFGNG01. The sequence continues at coordinate 6,104 of JAFGNG010000188.1, forward strand.
ACACCCCGCCTTCGCCCTGGACCGGCTCGATCATGATCGCGCAGGTGTTTTCATCCACTGCCGCGCGCATGGCTTCGAGGTCGTTATACGGCACGTGGGTAAAGCCCTCCACCATCTCCGGAAGAAAGCCCTCGCGGTACTTCGGCTGCCCGGTGGCGCTGATCGCGGCAAAGGTGCGGCCGTGGAAGGAATTGAGCGCGGTAATCAGCCCCGTCCGCCCGTTGCTATGCAGACGTGCAAGCTTGATCGCGCCTTCATTGGCCTCGGCGCCGGAATTGGCGAAGAAACAGCGGCCATCCATGCCGCTCAGCTTGCCCATCAGTTCGGCGAGCCGGCCTTGTTCGCGAATATAATAGTTGTTGGGAACATGAAAGAGCTGCTCCGCCTGCTTCTTGACCGCTGCCACCACCGCCGGGTGGCAATGCCCGAGGCCGTTGACGCCCCAGCCGGGAAAGAGATCGAGGTACTTCTTCCCTTCCGCGTCCCAGACCCAGGAACCCTCGCCGCGCACCAGCGCGCAGGGGACGCGGGTATAATTCGGAATGACATGCTGTTCAAAAAGCTTGATGATCTCTTGGGTATTCATGGTTTTTTGCCTCACTTTAATCAGCTTTTCTGGTCCTATGATTTTTTACCGGCAGCATCGCCCGCCTGCCGGGAAATAATTAATGCACAATCTCGGTGCCGACGCCCCGCTTGGTAAAGATCTCCAGCAAGAGCGCGTGCGGCTGGTAGCCGCTGACAATATGCGCCTTGCCAATGCCTGCGGAGATCCCATGGATACAGGCTTCCACCTTGGGGATCATCCCCCCGGAAATAATGCCTTGCGCGATTAAACTTTCCACTTCCCCCTTCTTCAAAGAGGAATAGATACTGTCCGGTTTTTTTTCATCCTGTAAAATTCCCATAGTGTCGGAGAGGAAAACCAGCTTCGCGGCGTGCAGCTCTCCGGCGATAAAAGCGCTGGCCGTATCGCCATTAATGTTGTAGTGTGTCCCGCTGCCGTCGGCGGCCACCGCTACCGGCGCCACCAGCGGCACAATCTTGTCGGCAAGCAATTGGTTCACCTGTTCGGCCTTGATTCCCACCGGCTCGCCCACGCACTGCAGGTCGACCTCCGGGTATTGCGGCAGGGTCTTCTTCTCCGCTTGCAGGAAGCCCTGGTCCCGGCCGTTGAGAAGTTCAGCCTTAGCGCCGATTGTGCGCATGATCTCCTTCAGCTCATTGCCGATTTCATCGATCA
>JAFGNG010000189.1 GCA_016927125.1 Planctomycetota bacterium
CCTGGCCTGGGGGGCGATCTCCTGAAAGATCAAGTAAAGAATCCCGCCTGCGGCAAAGAGCATAATGAAGTGCAGCAGGAGGGGCCGGTCGGTGAGAAAGAACCATCCCAGGATGCCAGCAATGGGACCGGCCGCGGCCAGGGCGGTAAAGGCGAGGATGATCCTGCGCGAGGAAAACCGGCCGCTTTTCATGAGCTCGCGATAAGCGTTAAAACCTTCCGGGACATTTTGCAAACCAATCAACAGCGCCAGCAAGAGGCCAATGGAATGCATGGAGATAAAGGCCGCTCCCAGCGCCATCGCCTCCGGGATGAAGTCCGACAGCATGGCAACCAACTGCGACGCCGGGGTTTTGCTCCGGGTCAAGAATTCATCCAGGAAGAGAAAGGCAATCCCCCCGAGGAGCATGGCGGACGCGACGGTCCAGGGGGAGAGGTGCAGGATTCCCTGTGGCACCAGAACCAGGCTGATAGCGGCGAGCAGGATCCCGCCGCCAAAGGCGATTACTGCGTGGCGCAATTCCTCCTCCAGCCAGCGGGGTTGCATTTTTTCCATACAGGCAAGGAGGCCGCCAAGGGGCATGGCCAGCCCGGCAAGAGTTGTCCAAATAATGATCTCAGCCAAGCTCCCCTCCTTTTGCGGGTTGAGGCAAGAACATCAGGGTTCCAGCGAACTGTGTCACTACCTCAAATTACTCCGCCTTATGCAGATGCACATCCTGCTGCGGGAAGGGGATGCAGATGCCTTCGGCATCGAAGCGCTTCTTGATGGTTTCCTGGGTTGCAAAGAAGACATCCCAGTAATTCGCGGTCTTGACCCAGGGGCGCACCGCGAAGTTGATACTGCTGTCCGCCAGGGCCAGCACTCCGATGGTCGGGGCGGGATCCTTCAGGATGCGGTTGTCGCTGGCAAGGATGTCTTCGAGCACCTTCCTCACCTTATCGAGGTTGTCATTGTAGCTCACGCCGATCACGAGATCCACGCGCCGGATTTCCTTGGCAGTATAATTAGTGATATTGTCGCCCGAAAGTTTGCTGTTGGGCACAATAATTTTCTTATTGTCAGGGGTTTTCAACTCCGTGGTGAAGATGCTAATCCCCTCGACCACGCCGGTCACGCCGCCGCCCTCAATGAAATCGCCAACCTTGAACGGTTTGAAGACAATGAGCATAAACCCGGCTGCAAAATTCGACAGCGTCCCCTGTAGCGCGAAGCCGATGGCCAGGCCGGCGGCGGCCAAGACCGCCACAAACGAGCCCGTTTCCACGCCCAGTTTCCCCAAAGCTGCGATAATGACGAAGGCGAGGATGCCGAAATAACAGAGGCTGGAGATAAACGAAACCAGCATTTCATCGGCATGCCCTTTCTGCAGTATCCGTCGGAGCAAGGAACGGATGATCTTGGCGACAATTACCCCGATGACCAGGATAATGACGGCGCCCACTACCTTCAAGCCATACTCCGCGAGCCATTCCTGCATTTTGGCCATGAGCTCTTCCATGGAATTACTCCTTTCTCCAGCGGGTTTACTAATTATGGATAGCCCCGATAGACCAGCTATCGCGGTGATCCATTAAAATGTTTAACCTTAATTGGAAAAAAGCAACTGCCTGGAATTCTATTGGTAGAATTTTATGGTTCCCTGGATGCTTCCAGGTCGCGCATATGGTCAACTACATGCCGACGGTTATTATCAATATGCGCTTGCAAAAGCCGGAGCGAGTCTTCGCGGCTACCTTCGAGAATAGCATCAATAATATGGATGTGGGTTGCGGGGGTGGTATTGAGCGGAAAAGGCACAATCTCGGAATAAGCCTGCAGCCGGAACATATTCACCCGCGCGGAGATATTATTGAGCAGGTGGGTAAGGTCAGCGCTGCCGGAAGTCTCTCTGATCAGGGCATGCAACTGGAGATCAAGTTTCCTTGCCTTTTGGATATTTTCGGGATCCGACATGTTTGAACATTCCTGCAGGCTTTGTTTCAGATTCAACAATTTGGCGCGGTCAAAATGATCAAAGGCATATTCCAGGGCAAGGCATTCCAGGCGGCTGCGGATTTCAAAGAGGATGTCCACCTCCGCAATGGTTAATTTCCGCACATAGCAGCGGCTGCGGGCGACCAGAGTTACCAGGCGGTCTTCAGAGAGGCGTTTCAGGGCCTCACGCACCGGGGAACGGCTGGTGCCCTCGGAATTTGCTAAGCCCATTTCGGTCAGTTTTTCGCCGGGTTTGAGCTGGCCAGTGACAATCTTCTGGTAAATCTTTTCATAAACCAGGTCTGAGAGGGTATTCTTCATTTTGCTATTTTCTCTTTTTTAAAGACAATAACTTGACAACTACCCTGAAGGCAATAGTATTTGCTGGATGGTATTAGCATTAAACGAATTTTGATTGTTCATGCAAAGCTAATTTTGTCGACAATCACAGAAATGTCAAGTTTTTTAATTAAGGTTTTCTTCCGCGGCTGGCTGCAGGTGCAACCGGCAGTTGCGGAAGCGGAGTTTTAAAACAACAGGAGATAGAAATGGTGAGTAAGAACTTGGGAACTATGCTCCCTAAGATGAAGACAGCAGCGCCTGGCCCAAAATCGAAGAAGGTGTGCAAGCAATTGGAAAAATATGAATCACCTTCTTCTTCATTTATCAAAGCCGGGAAAATCCCGGTGATCTGGAGGGAAGGCAAGGGCGCCAACATCGAGGATGTGGATGGCAATGTCTATGTCGACCTGACCTCCGGCTTCTGCGTTGCCGGGATTGGCCATTGCAATCCCAAGGTGGTCGAGGCCATCCAGAAGCAGGCGGGGATCCTGCTGCACTCGCAGGGAATCTTGAATCCCAACGAACCCCGTGCCGAATTGGTCAAGAAGATTGCTGAGATTACCCCCAAGGGCCTTAACAAAACCATCCTGGTAAACACCGGCGCGGAAGCGGTGGAGTTGGCCATGAAAACCGCGCGGGTTTATAATCAGCGCAGCACCGTGATGGCCTTCCAGGGAGGCTTCCACGGCAAGACCTACGGCGCGCTGGCGGTTACCGCCCGGCGGCAGTATCGCGCAGCCTTCGAGCCCATCGGTTTGCCGCGGGTGCATGCGCCGTATCCGTACTGCTACCGCTGCCCCTTTGACAAGGAAGCATCCACCTGCTGCAATTTCTGCGCGAAGTACCTGGAGAACTTGCTGGATAATGATTCCAGCGGCGTCTCGGATATTTCCGCAATTATCCTCGAACTAATCCAGGGGCATGACGGCTGGATTGTCCCGCCGAAGGAATTTGTCAAGAAGCTCCGCGAAATCTGCACCAAGCGCAAGATCCTGCTGATCGCGGATGAGATTATTACCGGCTTCGGCCGGACCGGCGAATGGTTTGCCTCGAATTATTTCGGGATTGTACCGGATATCATGATCGTCGCCAAGGGCATTGCCGGCGGCTTCCCAATCTCGGCGGTGATTGGCAAAAATGAAATCATGGATGCCTGGGGACCAGCAATGCATTCCAGCACCTTCCTCGGCAACCCGGTCGGCACCGCGGCCTGCCTGGCAGCCATCAAGGAGATCGAGAGCCAGAAGTATGTCGAGGTTTCCCGCAAGAAAGGCGCCGAGATCAAGAAGCTCCTCTACAAGCTCCAGGAGAAACATCCCATTATCGGCGATGTCAGGGGCGTGGGTATGATGATGGGTGTGGAACTCGTGAAGGACCGTATTACCAAGGTCCCCGCAACCAAGGAAACCGCCGAGATTGTCAAGATGATGCAGTCCCAGGGCGTGATCGTCAACCAGGGCGGTACCAGCGGCAATGTGCTGAAGATGTCCCCACCGTTTGTAATTACCCCGGCGCAGATCAAGGTGGCCTTCCAGATTTTGGATGACTGCATCAGCAAGGTGACAAAGAAAAAATAAAACTATTATGTGGCCCCGGTTCTCTAACCGGGAGAAAAGCCAGGAAGTTATTTTCACAGGCTGAGAGCCAGTGCTACATATTTGCATTTGCTTTTACAGTACAGGAATTAATCCATGAGCAAACTTGCAGAACAACTTGCGCAAAAGGTCGATCCCGAGCGTTTGCAGAAACATATCCTGGCCATGGTGAAGATCCCCAGTCCCCCCTGTGAGGAACGGGAGGTTTCGGAGTACTATGCAGATCTCCTGCGGGAAATCGGCATGGAAGTCGAGATGGATCCCACCTATCCCACCAGCCCCAATGTAATTGGACGTTATAAGGGGGGCGCGGACGGTCCGACCCTCCAGTTTGACGGCCATACCGACACCATTGCCGCGCCCGGGCCGGAGGTGCGCTGCGAAGGCGACTGGATCTATGGGCGCGGCACTGTGGACATGAAGACCGGGTTGGTAATGATGGCCGAGGCGATGAGGATCATTATCGAGTCCGGCATCAAGCTCAAGGGCAATCTTCTCCTCACCGCCCACGGCAGGCATGAAAGCGGCACCAATGAAACGCTGGAAGCCCTGCTCAAGAAAGGCATCTACGGTGAGGCAGTAATCAATACTGAGGGCCTCAATGATGAACTGCCGATTGTTGGCATTGGCCTGGCGATCTGGGAGATGACCTTCAGTCGTGAAGGCGAATCCATCCATGAGAATTCCATTGAACCCGGCACCCCGCACCCGCTGTATGCCGGGATGAAAGCAATGGCACTCCTTAAACTTCGCTCCGAGGAACTGGCCAAGGTTGACCTGCCCATGCTCGGGCCGGAGTCCATCTTTGTCGGCAAGTTCCAGTGCGGTGATTACTTCAACCGCCTGCCGGTGAAATGTGTGATTTCCGGCAGCCGCCGCTTCGGCCCTGAAGGCACCCTGGAGAAGATGAAGGCGGAAATCGATGCAATTGCGCAGCAGGTAGCGAAGGATTTCGGCCTGCAGGCGGAGGTTACCGTGAGCGGGTTGGACAGCTTCAAGCTCTCCGAAGAAGAAAAGATTGTCAAGGTTATCCGCAAAGCGCACCAGCAAGCGCGCGGGCGTGACATGAAGCTTCGCGGCTGGCGCAGCGTGGGCAATGTTTCCAACTTTATGAAGAACGCGAAGATCCCCGGGGTCTACTGCGGGGTTTCCCTGGCGACGGCGCACGCCGATAACGAGCGCGTCAGTCTCCAGCAGGCGGTCGAGATTACCCAGGTCTATATCCACGCCATTATTGAATATCTGGGCGTGGCTGAGTAGGTTTCTAACTCTATCTTAAAATGAGGGTTACGATTCGAAAAAATGTGGCCCCGGTTCTCTGACCGGGGAGAGCACAGACTAGAGAGCCTATGCCACAAACAACAAGTTAAATCAGAGTATTATTGTAGATAGGTTAAATCTTAACAGGGGAGCACGCATGAGGCTTAAAGGACTGAAAACCATTGTTACCGGCGGCGGCGGTGAGCGGGGCATTGGCCGCGCCATCGTGCGCGCCTTTGGCAAGGAAGGCGCGGATGTCTGCGTCGTCGGCCGTAGCAAGGAAGCCGGCATGGCTGCTGCCGAGGATGTCAGGAAGTGCGGCGGCCAAGCCATGACGCTGCAATGCAATATCTCCGAGTATGACGAGATCAAGCAGGTCGTTGATACCGTCCTCTCCGAATGGGGACAGATCGACGTGCTGGTGAATAATGCCGGCATGTCCTCAATCCGCCGGTTTGTGGACTTAACCCCGGAAGAGGTGGAACAGGTCTGGAAGGTGAACTTCTTCGGCACCTTCTTCATGCAGCAACTCGTCTGCAAGCATATGATCGCGCGCGCCGAGAAGGCCAACTACAAGCCCGGCGACCCGGTGATCGGCAAGATCATCAACCACTCTTCGATCTCCGAGAAGGTGGGCGCCTCGCACCTGACGCATTACGCCCCGACCAAGGCC
>JAFGNG010000190.1 GCA_016927125.1 Planctomycetota bacterium
CAACCGTGGCTGGCCGCGACCTGACTGCCAGCGATGTCCTCGCCTTTATCCAGGAGTACGCGCAACCGGCAAGGATTCGTGGGCCGGTGGAAATATTGATCCGCAATAAGCAGGTACTGCATGAAGCTGAGAAGCTCGGGCTGCTGCCGGCCCCGCTGGATATTGAAAAAGTTATTTCCGACATCCGGGAGGAGATTGCCACGCAGAACCGGATGCGACACAGCACAGTGCACCTGACCCTCAATGGCCTGCTGGAAAGCCAGGGGCGCACCCTGGAGGAATTTAAAGACAGCCTGCAGATCCGCGCGGAGGCGGCCAGATTGAAACTGCTGGGGAGTGCATTATCCGATGAAGCCTTGGCACAGGAGTATGAAAACAATCAAGCTGACTACCTGATCATCAAGTGCAGCCACATTCTCCTGGCATATGATTCGGAGCGACCTTATAACCCGAAGGATGTAACTGTGGAACAAAAAGAGGCCATCCACAAAATTTCTGAAGAAGTGGAGAAGCTGCTGCAGGAAGATAATGATTATCCGCTCGTGGCGCTACCGGTTTTTGAAAAACTTGTCCGGACTTATACCTCCTGCCCCTCGCGCGTCTGGAAGGGGGATATTGGTTATACCGCCAACACCCCTGCCCTGGCACCCTTTCTGCCGCCGATGGCGTATAACCTGGATTTCCTGCATGACGACGCCAACCGCGCGTATTCTCCGATCAGCGCCCGCTTCGCCCTGCTGCTGCCGGAGTTTTTACCAACCGTGCGCGCGTTGCGGGATGGCGAGGTGAGCAAGCCGATTGAAACCTCTTACGGCATCCATATCTTCCGGCGTGATGAAGCCCGTTACCCAACCCATTGGCAGGCCATCCGGGGATTGTTATATGATCACCGCCGCCAGCGCTTGACCTTGGAGCTTGATCAGAAGCTGCAAGAGAAATATCCGGTGAAGTATTACTGGGAGATCTTGAAGAAGGAAGAGGATTAATTAAACCGCGTATATCATAAGAAGTTTTGGAGAAGAGTGCATGCAAAGACAATGCGAAAAATGCGGTGAGAAGGTGAAATGATTAGCAGAATGAAATTAACTTAACTTTCTAACAATTCCAGCAAGTCCGTTTCATCCAGAATAATAATATCCAGTTCCTGCGCTTTATCCAGCTTACTACCCGCATTCTCACCCGCTACCACGTAATCGGTTTTCTTGCTGACCGATTCGGAGACCTTCGCTCCCTTCGCCAAGAGCATCTTCTTGGCATCGCTGCGCTTGAGAGTCGGCAGCGTGCCGGTGAGGACAAAGGTCTTGCCGGCTACGGGGCTGGAGGTATCGATCTTTTCTAATGCCTCCATCACCACCCCGGTTTCCTGCAGGCGTTGCAGGGAAGTTTTGTTTCTGTCGTTGGCGAAGAAGTCAATGATTGCCTCTGCCATTTTGGGGCCGATCTCAGGAATGGCTTCCAGTTCCTCTGCCGTTGCTTTGCTCAAATTCTCCAGCGAGCCGAAATTCTGCGCCAGCAGCCTCGCGCCGGCTGTACCTACGAGCGGGATATTAATCGCTGCCAGCACCTGCTCCAGCCCGCGGGTTTTACTCTGAGATATGGAAGTAACTAAATTATTTGCTGACTTGTTTTTTATGCCCTTATCTTTCAGAGAAGTAAGATCATTAACTGTGAGGCGGTATATGTCAGCATAATCACTAACCATGTCTTTATCGAGCAGGAGATCGATCATCGCCGGTCCCAAGCCCTCAATATCCATGGCCGGGCGGCTGCCGAAGTAAATCAGCCGCTCACGCAACTGCGCCGGGCAGGAGACATTGTTGCATTGGTGCGAAACCCTTTTGACGACTTCACCCTTTTCCTTCTTGCTGGTTACAACCCGCAAGACCTTGCCGCCACAGGAGGGACAGGTTGTTGGCTCCGCAAAAACCTTTTCCTTGCCGGTACGCTTCTCTGCCAATGAGCGAACTACCTGCGGGATAATCTCGCCCGCCTTTTCGATCACCACCTGGTCGCCGATCCGGATATCCTTGCGGGCAATCTCCCCCGCGTTATGCAGGCTCGCATGCTGCACCCGGCTGCCGGCCAGGAAGACCGGCTCGAGATCCGCGACCGGGGTGAGCGCCCCGGTCTTGCCGACCTGGATCCGGATATCCTTCAGCGTGGTGACGGCCTGTTCCGCCGCGTATTTATACGCAATCGCCCAGCTCGGGCTCTTAACAGTAGTCCCCAGGGCTTCGCGCTGTGAGAGGCTGTTGACCTTGATCACCAGCCCGTCAATATCGTAATCCAACTCCTTGCGCTGTTCCTCCCATTCATCGCGGAATGCCAGGATCTCCTCAACGGTTTTACAAACGCAGTATGCTGGATTAACCGGGCAGCCATAACTTTCTATAGTTTTAAGGACTTCAGCATGGGTTTTGAATTCAGCGCCTTCAGCATATCCTACGCCATACAGCCAGAGGGAGAGCCCCCGCCGGGCAGACTCTTCGCTGTCCAAGAGCTTCAGGGTACCAGCCGCAGCATTCCGAGGGTTGGCGAAGGGGGCAAGCTCGCGTCGCAGGGTCTTGCCCAGCTTCTCCAGCTCAAGGTTGATCTCTTTGATCTCAGTATTTTTAGCTTCGATCTCCAGATTCAATTCATTGAATCGGCTGCGCCTGAGATATACCTCCCCGCGCAGTTCAATCACTGCTGGTGGATTGCTAAAGAGGTTGCCTCCTTTTAGGGTCTTCGGGGTTTCCTTGATCCCCAAGACATTCTCCGTGACATCCTCTCCCACACGGCCATTGCCCCGGGTTGCCGCGCGTACCAGCTTGCCATTCTCATAGAGGAGGGAGACCGCCAGGCCATCGATCTTCAGTTCAACCACGTACTCCAAGGCTTCCTCAGCGAGATTTTTACGCATCCGCTCATCAAATTTCCGCAGTTCGATTTCATCGTAAGTATTGTTAATGGAGAGCATGGGGATGCGATGCTCCACCGGTGCAAGCGTCGGACTGGGTCTACCGCCCACTTGCTGCGTAGGGCTGTCCGGGGAGACCAGTTCGGGATACTCTTTCTCAAGAGCTACTAACTCCGCCAAGAGGCGATCATACTCCAGGTCGGAGATTTCCGGGGAGTCGTCTTCATAATAAAGTTTATTATGCTGGGTAATCTGCTCTTGCAGGTCGCGGATACGTTGGGCAGGAGATTCTTTTTTAGCCATGGTTTTGCCTGTTTTACGTTAGGGCTTACCTGTTGAAAATTAGTCACGCCAGGTCTGTCATAATCGCGGCCACGATCTTCTCGCGCGCATCCTTGGCCCAGTTTAGGGAATAAAAATTATGGTTTGACCCATTGATAAAGGCAAAGGTTGCGGAAATAGCATGCTCCTCGCAGAACTGCTGGTAATGCTTGAAGGCTTCGGGGGCTTCGGGATCATTACCACCATAGATAAAATTCGCCGTCCGGGGAAAGTTCTTGAACTGGCCCATGATATCCCGGCTGGAATCCTTCAAGCGCCGTTGGTCTTGATCTTCCTGTAAGGATCTTTTGATCACCCGCGTCACCCTGCTGATACTGACATCGCCGTGAAACAACCTCTTCCAAGTCACGGTGGAACAAGCCTTGCGCAGGTATTGCTTGAAGTACCCCTTGGCCTTTTCCCGCCCCTGGGTTGGGGTGGGAGGGGAAAACGGCAGGGTTGAAAGGCACACCAGGTCAGCGGTTAAACCCGGCCTGAGGGTAGCTGCGCCGATCGCTACATTGCCCCCGGAACAGATTCCGATGAGGGAAATCCGGCGGAATCCCTTGGCGCGGAGAAAATCCATGGCGGCGCAGGTATCTTCAATCATGCCGTCAAGGTTAGCCTGCCTGGCATCACCTTCGCTCCGGCCGCGCCCGCTAAAATCAAACCGGAGTGTCGGGACGCCGCGTTCAGCCAGGAGTCGTCCGAGAGTAACCAGGAGCCGGTGCGGCCCGGTGCCGGTGCCAGCCCAGCCGTGCAGGGTAATGGCAGCGCAGTCGCTCGGGATCTCATCAGTAAGGGTAAGAATGCCATGCAGGGCAAATCCCGCGCTGGGGAAAGCAATGTCTTCTTCCAGAACCTTGGCATATCCGCTCGCAACCTGCATCTTAAATCCCTGTTACTTTGTATTGTCCCAGGATTCTCTGGCGGGCTCTTCCGAAGAGCCTCCGGTTACTCCCTTGAGCTTATCAATAATACTTTTTGTAGTGGGATGCGCAAGCGCCCAGTCCGCTACGGCCATGAATTTGCTGCCGCAGCAGGAAGCATCAATCGGCCGCCTCAAAGTGTCGGTACCAGCAAAACCGGTAATCATAATCAAAATCATACTGAGCAGCAGCCCCTTGAGAGCGCCAATTAACCCGCCCGCCAGCCGGTCATAACGCTTGAGTTTGAATTTTTCCATTAGGTTCTGCAGAAAATGGGCAATCAGCCGGATAATGCCGGTGGTTACCAGAAAGCAGATAAAATATCCCAATGCGTTGGCAAAGAGCTCTTTCTGGATCCAGGGGCTGATCCACCCCGCCACGTAGGGTCCGCCGAAAAAACCGGCCGCCATCCCGGCAAAGATGCTGAGAAGTCCCGCGACCTGCATCAGCAGCCCGGTGCCGACGCCAAAGACGAAGCAGATCAGGATCAGGCCGAAGACGCTGATATCAATCCAGTTCAGCACCACCCCGAAGATTTCCATGCGTGCCCTCTAATCACCACTCACATTCCCGCGGGATAATTAACCCGGACCAGATGCAAACCCGCTGGCGGGGCAGTCGGCCCGGCAGCGGTGCGGTCGCGCTTCTGCAGAATTTCAATAAACTCATCCGGACTGATTTTACCCCGTCCTACTTCCACCAGGGTGCCGACCAGGCAGCGGACCATCTTGTACAGGAAGCCGTTGCCTTCGATTTCAAAGCTGAGCCGCCTGCCCTCGCGCCGCCACTCTGCCCTCTCTACAGTGCGGATATTATCCCCGCCGTCACGCTCCGCGTCCGCGAAACTGGTGAAATCATGTTCGCCTAAAATATACAGAGTCGCCTGGTTTAGCAAATTTTCATCCAGTTCCCACGAGACCCACCAGACCCTCGTAAAATCCAACGCGGGCCGGGTGGCGGCGTTTTCAATCTCGTAGCGATAGACCTTGCCGAGCGCGGAAAACCGCGCGTGGAAATCCCCCGTCGCTTCCATGGACTCCCGCACCGAGATATCCTTCGGAAGGTGAGCATTTAATGCCCGGGAGAAAGCCTCACCTGGCATGTCGCTGTCAGTCAGAAAATGCGCGACCTGCGCCAGGGCATGGACACCGCTGTCGGTGCGGCCGGAACCCTCCACCCGGGATTCGTTGCCGGTCAGGGCAAACACTGCTTTTTCCAATTCCCCCTGGATGGTCGGGCCATTAGGCTGGATCTGCCAGCCGCAGTAGTTACTGCCGTCATATTCTATTATCAGCTTGATTGTGCGCATGCGCCTCGCCTATTCCCAGTCGTCCAACCTGGCTTGCTTGCCTGCGATGGTGAAGGAGAGGTCCGCGCTGTCACTTCTTTCCGATAACCGGTCAAGACAGGTCAGCATCAGGACATAATTGCCCGGCGCCAATGTCTCCGGCATGATGAAGACGATGTCGCAGAAGCCATCATGCACGGGATGCTGGTACTCGCAGGAAAAACCGCCGTAATTATCCTGCCGCCAGACCACCTGCTGCAATTCATCCCGGATTTCAATATCAAAGGAAAGATCGACCAGGTATTTATTCTCCCCCAGTTGCTTGAAGCGCGAACCGATGATGTTGACATAAATATCCGTGCTCTCACCCGGCTTGAAGATCTCAGATGGGCGTGGGGTGTATTGCCCGAGAGTCCTGAATTCCGAGCAGAAGAGCGCCCTCTGGATCTGCAGCGGCATTAGGGTGCTGGCGGCCTGCCTGGCCCGGTCCAAAAAGATTGCTGCCGCTTTATGGTCGCCGAGGCGTAAATAAGTATATGCCCCCAGGAGGGGCCAGAAGACATCGTCTTCCGAGCCTGCGCCTGCGGTTTCAAGATGCTTAATCGCCTTTTCAGGCTGGTTGCTGTAAAGGTAAAAGAGGGCCAGGTTCATCCGCGGTTGTCGGGCTTTAGGAGAGGACGCGACTTCATTACGCAATAACTGCTTCAGCCTCTCCTCCAACTCCTCCTGGTTGGCTTTCTTAATTGGGGTTTGTTTGGTTCCTTCAAGATGTTTCTTCGCGGTGGCAATTATCCTCTTCTCATCGCTGGCCAGGTTTTGCGACTGGCTCCGGGCTTCCAACAAACCCTTGAGGTAAATTATATCCGCTTCGGTCAATGCCGGAGCCGGTTTATCCTGCATCAGGGGGGCAGTCTCCAGCGCCGCTTCCGCAGCGACGGCAATCGGGCAATTACAAATGAGCGGCCCCAGCGGGATTCCCACCGCTATCAGGTAAGCCCCAATGGTGAAAAATGTAATTAAGCGGCCTGCGGATTTTATTCGCATCCCGGTAATCCTTTCGCAAACGAAGGATGCTCTGTACAAGAGCTATTATATATTGTCATGGACAGCACCGCCGATTTCAAGTACCTGCTCTAATAAAGCGGCTTTTGTCTGCAAAATCACGATCAAGCGGTTGCGATAAAGGCGTCTTTCAGGATTGCCAGCATGTCATCGAGTTCGCTCTCAGTGATGGTTAACGGCGGCCAGAGGTAGACTGCCGGGCCCAGCGGACGGATGAATAACCCTGCTTCCAGGGCTTTGGCGGCTATCCTTGTGGCCCGCGCACTGCCCCCATCTGCAGGGCTCAGCTCAATTACCCCAATCATCCCGAGGGTTAAAACGGTTGAGTTTTGCAAAGGCTCCGCCAGTCTGCGCAAAGCTGCCTCCAACTGTTTGCTTCTCGGCTGGCTGTTATTAATAATGTCCTCATCCTGGTAGACAGAGATAGCGGCGGAAGCAAGCTCCGAAGTAATCGGGTTCCCGCAAAATGTGTGTCCATGATAGAATGTCCGGATGCGCTCACCATCCCTGCGGAAGGTGTTATAAATCTTGTCGGTCAGCATGACCGCGCTCATCGGGAGGTAACCTCCGGTCAGCCCTTTGCCAATGGTCATCATGTCGGGTACAAGCCCAGCCCGTTCACAGGCAAACATCTTGCCGGTGCGGCCGAAGCCGACCGCGATTTCATCCGCGATCAGCAATAAGTCAAACTCATCGCAAAGCCGGCGCAGGCGGCGCAGGTATTCCTCAGGGTAAATCCGGATTCCCGCCGCGCCCTGGCAAAGAGGTTCCACAATTATCGCCGCGGTCACTCGGTGATATTTTCGGATAAGCTCTTCCATCCCGGTGAAACAATCGACTTCGCATTCCCCGGCAACCTTGCCGCAGGGACAGTCCGCGCAATGGGGTGAAGGCGCGCGGGTGGCGGGCGGCAGAAGCTCGGTAAAATCCTTATGGAACTGCTCAACATAACCGACCCCGACCGCGCCGAGGGTATCACCGTGGTAGCCGTCCTCCAAAGAGATGAAACGGGTCCGCCCGGCAACGTCAAGGTTCTTCCAATATTGGATTGCTATCTTGAGAGCGGCCTCGGTCGCAGAAGAACCGTCGCCCGCGTAATATACATGGGTAAGCTCTCCCGGCGCGATTTCCGCAAGCTGTTCTGCCAAGCGGATTGCGCTGGGGTGGGACATCCCGCCGAGGATGGAGTGTTGCAGCTTGGCAGCCTGCTCCCAGATCGCCCCCACCAGGCGCGGATGGTTGTGGCCAAGGTTGACGCACCACCAGGAAGAAATCCCGTCGAGCAGCTTCCGTCCGCCTACTTCGTAGAGATAAACCCCGTCAGCTCGTTCAATGATGGGAAACTGTGCGCCCTCAAAGGCGGTGATCTCCGTATAGGGATGCCAGAGGTGCTTGCGGTCGCGCAGATGCAAATCATTAATCATTCTGCATTCTTTCCGCTAACTTATTTAAGCCCGGCAGATCTTGTTCAAAATGTTTCCAGAGGTTTTCATCCGTAGCGGCAATCCCCCCAAGATATCGGAGCGCACCCATGACCTCTACCTTGCCGAGGGATGAGATTACCTTGGGATTGTCCTCGCAGATAAATTCTTCCTCGGCAGTTATCGGGGCAATTGTATTGAAGACAACGCCCAGCACCTCCAAACTAGCTTGTCTTAAAATCTCCAGTGACAGCAACGCATGGTTGATAGTGCCAAGTCCCACATGCGCTACCAGCAGAACCGGGTAGCCCAACACCTTCATCAAGTCCAACATAGTCTGGGATTCATCCAGTGGCACCATAACCCCCCCCGCCCCTTCAACCAGCAAAAGCTCATGTCTTTGCAAGAGTTGATCTGCGCACTCCGTGATCTCTGAAATCTCTATCCGGTTACCAGCCAGTTTCGCAGCCAGGTGCGGGGAACAGGCCGGAAGGTAACGGTAAGGGGAAGCTAATGCCAGTTCTTCCTCGTTTAGTACTAATCCAGCGGCTTCCAAGCTGAATTGCAGATCCGGAGATGATAAACCTATGGCAGTCTCCTCGCAACCCGTCTGTATCGGCTTCATCGGGAGGGCGTCCATCCCCGCATTAATGCAAAGCCGCAAGAGCCCGGCAGAGATCACGGTCTTGCCAACCTCGGTACTGGTGCCGGTTATAAAGATTCCCTGCTGATTCATCCTGCTTTCTCCGCCAGGAAATAAAGCACACGATAGGTTACCGGCACCCCTTGGGAGGAATCCCGGTAATTCGCTTCGTAATGCTTGATCAACCTGCGTATCTCTCTCCTCGAACGGGGAGAATATCCGGGATAATTATGAAAGGTCGCGCCCAATCCCTTGAAGGATCGCAGCATCTCCCAGCCATCTTGGTAATACTGCACCAGGGCTTCGATTTCGGAGTTGTTGATCGTGAAACCCGCGTCTGCAAGATTCTTAAGATAAACCTGGGGAGCGTGTAGCTCCAGCCCCGGAAGTTCGCTTCCGAGCGCGCTCCGATAGGATTCGGCCAACTCCGCAAAGCTTCCCTGTACTGGTACGCCCACCACCAGCCAACCATCGGAGGCCAGTAAGTCGTACAGGTGTTTGATTGTTGCTCTCGGTTCAATCAACCACTGGAAGGCGCAGGTCGAGGCGATCAGATTATAATTGTCTCCGATCGGATCTGACTCCGCGTCCGCGACTGTAAAACTGAGATTAGTTGAATCCACCCACTTTTCCTTACAAGCAGCAACCATTCCTTGAGCCAGATCAATCCCATGAAGCGCAGCCTTGGGATAGGCTTCTTGTAGCTTTCCGGTAAGCAAGCCGGTACCGCAGCCAATATCTAAAATTCTTTGCGGCGGAATCTCTCCGGGCAGCAGTTGCATCAACCTCTCCGCGATCCGCTCCTGCGGTTGCGACCACTCGCCATAGCTGGCAAC
>JAFGNG010000191.1 GCA_016927125.1 Planctomycetota bacterium
ACCATTCGGAAGAGAAGGAGCAACTGCCTGAAGATTTCTTCGCAGCTTTACAACCCGGAAGTGCTGCTGAGATTTTTATACAATTGCTGGAGCGCCTACGCATACATGCCAGCAGTACGGCCGGCATAGTTGGGATTAAGGAAATCTGGTGCGAAGAATTCATTGCCGCCTTGGCGCTATTACCGAGGATAGAGATCAAGTCGTTACTAATTATCCGCGATCCCCGGGCGGTTTTTGCGTCGCGCAATACTGGCAGGTATTTAACTTCCTGTGAAGGCAAGCGCTATCCTTTGCGATTTATCTCCCAAACCTGGCTGCGGAGTTGCTGTCTGGCGCACCATCTTAGCCGAGAAAAGAAATGCCTGGTTTTGCGCTATGAGGATTTGGTGCAAGAACCGGGGCGGACCTGCGATGAAATCTGCGCTTATCTCGGCATACCTATGGATAGCGTGATGCTGGCGCCGGAACAATGGCTTGATGGCAACGGCAAGCCCTGGCAGCCCAACACCACCGGCTCGACTGGCAATAGTGGCTTCAATCAGAAACCTCTTACATATTGGCAGCAAGCTTTGACGAAAGCGGAAATTGGCGCTATTGAACACCTCTGTGGCTCAGAGATGGAAGCGCAAGGCTATGCTCGCGCTACTACTATAATAGAAGCGGAACAACTGGCGGGAGAGTATACCGAAGATCCCAAACAGCTGCAGCCGTGGCTGGCGCAACAGGGCTACCTGTGGGATTCAGGGCAACATGTAGAGTTCACCCAGGAGAAACCTCATGAAGGTTAATGTAGATCAATACGCTTTGGATTCCCGCTGGCGGGAGTGGCAGTGGCACTGGCAAAAACAACATCGCTTAGCTTATTGGCAGAACCGCCTGGAGTGGTATCTCTATCCGCATCTGCAGCAAGTGCCTAAATTCCCGCTCCACGTGGATTTTGAAATCAGTTCCCTTTGCAACCTCCAATGCCCAATGTGCTACCGCCCGCAACGCAAAAACGCCAATGATGGTCTCATGAAGCTGGAGGATTATAAAGCCGGGATTGAAGAATGTGCCCGCCACAAGCTTTATTCTATTCGCCTCAGTTGGCGGGGCGAACCGACCTTGCATCCGGATCTCCCGGAGATGGTGGCTTTTGCCAGAGAGCAGGGGATCCGGGAAGTTTCTTTTATTACCAATGGCGTGCGTTTGGATGAAGCGCTTTCCCGCCAGTTGGTGGAGGCAGGCCTGGGCTACCTTTCCGTTTCCATTGATGGCGTTGGTGATACTTACGAGAAGATCCGTTATCCCGCGAAATTCAACGAGACCGTTGATCGTCTCCGTACTCTCCGGCGGTTGCGTGACAGTCTTGGTAAGGGATTCCCGCGCATTCGCACCAACTCCATCTGGAGCGCAATAGAAAATAATCCCCAGGAATATTTCCAGATCTTCAGCCCGATTGTGGATTTCATCACTATCAATCCAGATTATGACCATACGCTGAAGGAAACCCAGGTTGATCCCAACCATGTCTGCCAATATCTTTTTCAGCGCATGACTATCATGTGGGACGGCACTATCCCGCTATGCATTTGTGATAAATCGAAGGAAATTATTCTCGGTCAACTCGGCAAGGACTCCCTGCAAGATATCTGGCGCGGCTCCCAGCTTAATGGCCTCCGGCGCATGCAGCAGTCTGGTCAGACGCGCGAGATTGCACCCTGCACCAAGTGCCAGAGGTCACTAACTACTGCCATCGGTAATCAAAGGGATGTTAAGAAATGAATAAATTAGAACCCATTATTATTATCGCGGAGATCGGCGAGTGCTTTAACGGCGAGATAGCACAGGCTGAAAGTTTGATCGCGATCGCCGCGGATGCGGGCTGTGACTTTGCCAAGTTTCAAACCCTGGATCGCGATGGCATTGCGGAAGACGATCCCGAGCGCGACTGGTTTTTAAAAATCGCGCTGGGACCGGAAGAACTCGCGCATTTGCAGGCCTATTGTCAAACATGCGGCATTGGGTTTCTCTGCTCTCCCGAAAACCGCAAAACCGCGATCTGGCTAAAAAATCTGGGGTGTCGGGAAGCCAAGATTGCAAGCACCTGCGCCTGGGACACGGAATTAGTTAATTATGTGGCGCAGAACTTTCCTATTGTTTATGTCTCCACCGGGCTTTCCACGCTTGCGGAGATCGATACCGTAATCTCCCAACTGAACAACGTTGAAGAAATTTACTTGATGCATTGCGTGAGCGAATATCCTACTGGTCCGTTGCTGGAGCAACGTGGTTTACAAGCCTTGGCCCCGCAAGATGTGAATTTACGCCTGATGGATGTCTTGCAACAGCACTACCCCCAGTGTCAAGTGGGCTATTCCGATCATACCGCCGGGATCCTCGCGCCGGTAGTTGCGGCAGCCCGGGGCGCGCGGGTGATTGAAAAGCATATCACCCTGGATCGCAGCTTGCCCATGAAACTCTATGAAACCAAGACCGGCTATCTGGGGACTGATCATGTGCTTTCGCTGGAACCGGATGAACTGCGGGAGATGGTCCGGCAAGTGCGTGAAACTGAAACCATCCTGGGTTCATCAGAATGGCAGCGCAGCGAGGGCGAGAAAATGTTAATGGCTTTCTTAAAAGGAAGATTCAGCAACCCATGAACTTTACTATCGTGACTGAAGCTTCGGAACGGATTGGTTATGGCCATCTGCTGGAATGCCTGGCCGTTGCATCTTATCTGCCGAAAGAATCAGTGAGCTTTATATTAATCGCTTCTGACACAGCAGCGGGACAGTTGGTGGCTGCGCAGGGCTACTCGGCCTGCGAGCTGGATTGGCCGGAGCTGATGGCTAAGCAGTGGCCGACGGAGACTACCCTTTTGGCTGATACCAGGGAAAACACTCCTGAGATGCAAGCAGCGATTGCGGCAAGCGCCCAGCATTTTGTCCTGCTTGATGAATTCAGCGGGAAAGAGCTTTTCTGCGATGCCGTGGTTAATTTTTCAATCGATCCGGCTTGGCATAACTATCCTTCCGAAAGCAAGGCGAAGCGTTATCTCGGGCCAAAATATTATCCGTTACGGCAGGAATTTCATGCTATTACAAAGTCAGCTCGCGGGAATAGTGCATTACCACGGGTGTTGATTACCCTGGGCGGTGCTGACCGCACCCGCAGCACGCTCTTTTTAGCCGAATGTTTTGCCCAGATTGATAGTGCAGTCTTTACCTATATAGTCGGGCCAGGTTTTAATTTTGGGGCAGGAGAGATTGCCCAATACACTGGAGGAGGCGCAAACCACCAGGTCATAACCGCGCCTGAAAATTTTGGCGAATTGCTGGCTGCCCAGGACGTGGTTATTTCAGCCGGCGGCAATACCTTATATGAAGCTGCGGCTTTAGGAGTACCGGCGTTGGTTTTATGGGAAGATCCCCATGAAGAGATCCAAGGCCAGGCTTTTACTCAAGCGGGTGCGGCAAAGATGCTGGGGAATGCGGGTAAAGACGCTCCGGAAGAGATTCGCAAGGCAGTCCTGGAATTGCTAACCAATGACAAGGCTTTGGAAAAGCTGGCTGCAACTGGCAGGAAGATAGTAGACGGGTGCGGCGCCCAGCGCATTGCTGCCATACTTAAGGGAGAACAACATGACCGCCTTTGAGCGCTACATGCACACCCCGGCCGGCAAAGCCTTTGCGGATAAATACCTTAACCTCGTACCCAGGGAAGAGATCCCCTGCATCCTCTGCGGGCATAATCGCAGCTGGTTGTGGTACCGGATGGGAGCATTTGAAAGCCGCATCTGCCGGGAATGTGGCTGCAGATACGTCTCTCCCCGTTATGATGATCAGCAATTGGATGAGCACTATGCGGAATCGCTCTTTACTAAAGCGCGCGATTATGAGGGAGTGCTCCATAATATGCTGGATGAAAAGGAACGCGCCCGCAAGCGTAATGATATGAAATTTGAAATTGAAGAAACCCTCAATTCCTGTTCCGGGGGTGGTCGGGTCCTGGACATCGGTTGCCAGACCGGCATCTATCTCGAAGCCTTGCCCGGCAACCTAAAAAAATATGGCGTTGAAAGAAGCCACTGGGCAGCGGAGGAAGCACGGAAACGCTGCCAGGCTGAAATCCTCTCAGATAAAATTGAGGACTGCGATTTCGAACCCGGGTCATTTGATATTATCAATATTTCATATGTGCTGGAACACATTCAGGCTCCCAAGCCCATGATCAAGAGTATTGCCAAGTGGCTTAAGCCCAATGGCAAGATGATTGTGAGCGTGCCGAATTTCGGTAGTATTTGCGCAATTATTTTTCGAGAATTCTACCGCCTTGCTGAACCCCGCCAGCATATCTTTCTCACTACCAAGCGGGCGGTGAAAGATGTTATGGCTGCGGCTGGCTTGCGGACGGAAAAGGTACATTACCCGTATTTTGGCACCCCCTATTGTCGGCCGAGAGAGATTATCCGCTTCTTTACTAATAGTAGCCGCCGCCTCCTCTTGCCAATTCTACTGCGGGCCGGGATAACCCCGGCTCCGGCAAAGCTGGTGTCGCCTCCCTTTTACGGCAATATCATGACTGTGGTAGCAGTCAAGGAAGAGATAAATGATTAATAAGCAGGAAGCTGAACTTATCTACCAGACCTACCAGGAACGCCACGCGCGGCTGTTTGGTTCTGGTTACGAACAAGTGCAGACCGAGCTCTTAACAACGGAAAGGGCGGTGGTATTGCGTGAGCAGGGCCGAGCAGTGCTTTTCTTCCAGAAAGGGTCTGCCCGGGGGGGCAACAAGTGCGTGCTTTCTACTATGCTTCTGCTTGCCCCCGATAAAGTTGAGCTTGCCCAAAAACTTCTGTTAGAATATCTCGGCCAGGAATCCGCTAAGAGCGTTTTATTTATTGTGGAAGATTACCTGAGCGAAGAAATGCGGCTGGCACAAGCATTGGGGGGGCAAGTGGATCACACTGCCATCCGACTGACTAATTACTCCCTGTCGTCAACACTGGAGCAAGAAATCAATAATTCAGATGTTGTTATCGAAACCTTCCAGCCCGGCCAGGATGAAGAGCGCTTTATGCAAATCTTCAACCAGACCTTCGCTGCCTTGTGCGCGCCGACCAATTTGCAGGAAGTCCGGGAGTGGACCAAGGCACCGTCTTTTTCACCAGGGCATTATCTCTTTGCGGTTCGGAACGGCGAAACCGTGGGTTTTATCGCGTTGGAAGGAGATTTAAAAAAAGATTTCATCTATCTCCAGGAAATCGGAGTTCTTGAACAGGAACAAGGCAGAGGGGTAGCCGGGGTGATCATACGGGAGAGCTATTCCCGCTTGCGGCAAGAAGGCTTTAGCCGGATTGGCACAGGCGTGCTGGGCAGCAATACCCGGGCATATAACTTCTTTGTTAAATGGGGTTTTGAACCAGTATACACGCGCACTTTTCTGAGGAGAAACTAATGATTTATTACAAGACTACCCGTGATGACGATCCTTATCTGCCGTTATGGGAACGGCCGGAATGGATTGATCCTATCGGACATGCGGAAACCAACAGATTTCCCCTGATTGTCACGGTCGAACCTACCAACCGTTGCCAGAATAATTGCCTATACTGCTCCCGACAGTTGATGGAGCGCGCTTTTGGTAATCTCGATCTGGAAATAATGGAACGGATCGCGGAGGAATGCGGTAAACATGGCGCTGCCATCCGCCATGGCGGATTTGGCGAACCGCTGCTGCATCCGCAAATCAAAGAGATCATCGCCAGCAGCTACCGGCACAAGGTGCTGACAACGATCTTTTCCAACTGCCAATTGTTGAACGAACCGTTGGTGGAGCATTTTGCCAAACATGAGCTCTCCGAAATCCGTTTTTCCTCCTCCGGGATTACCCCTGAGACCCACAACCAAATCCGCCGCAACAGCGACTTCAATAGAGATTTTGACGCCAAGCTGAAGATGGCGTTCGATGTCCGCGAACGTCTGGGAGCGGCTTATCCCTTCTTTACCCTCTACACCAATGTCATAGATTATAAGGTCGATGAATTCCAAAAGAATATCGACACGTATGTTGAATATTACCTGCAATGGGCGGATAAGATCGACATTGATTTAACCATGTTTTCCCGCGTGAAAGACCTTGAACATGTCAAAGATTTGTATCAGCAGCAAACCCTGGAGGAAGTCCATAAACCCTGTGTGGGCCTCTTTCTTAAAGTTATTGTGCATTGGAACGGCGATGTCTTTGCCTGCGACAAACTCTATAACTATCACGAGGATTATTATCTCGGCACCCTGCGCGATCCCGATTTTACCATCGAAAAGGGCTATTGTTCCGACAAGATGAAAATGCTGCGCGAGAATATGACCTTCAACATGAACCATGACCAATTTGAATATTGCAAGGATTGCTATTCTAATACCACCAAGTGGGATCACTTGCAAAATAAATCGACTGAAGCTTGAAGCTGAGGAAGCCAACCGATGCGCTATGGATTATGGCAATGTCTGCTTGACTGGCGGGTGCGGTATATTTCACTGGGGGAAACCATCCGCCGTTGGTTTAACCACCGCGATTATCAATATAGTATTATCTCTTTGGCGGATACCGCTAAGAGGTACAAGCATTCCGATACGGTTTTTATTCTCGGTGGGAGTGAGTTGATCAACGACATTACCGAATCCCAGTGGGCGCATATTGAACAGCATGAAAGCTTCGGCATGAACTGGTGGCCGCTACATCCCTTTGTCCCGACTTACTACCAAACCAATTATCCCCGGCAGCGGCATGCGTTTTGGAAATTAGCGGAGGCAATTCAGAAACGTAAGGAAGAATATCACAAGACAGTTTTTTTTGTCAGTGGGGATCGCGCCCTTCGACGCGGAGTTCATCCGCGGGTACTACCGGAGTATTTTTCGGTTTCTCCCACCTGCTGCTGTTATCACTATCCGCAACCGATAAAACTTCGTGCGGATGAGGAATTCAAACCGGAGCATTTTGCTGAAACCGTTTATTATCGCGGGGGATTGACGCTGATTTTGCATCTTTTAATTTGTCTGGGGTACCGGCGCATTGTTCTCATGGGAGTCGATTTGCGCAACCGCGTCCATTTTTATGATGATTATCCCGAAACTGAATGGATGGTAAAAGAGTCCTACTCTTTGCCGATAGCGGAAAAAGAAAATATCTTGCATGGCACAATGGATGATAAAGACGGCAGCAAAATACCGATGGACCAGTATTTGTATGCGATTCAAGAACTTGCATTTGCGCCAAGAGGCATTGAACTGTTTGTCGGTTCCCCTAAGAGTTTGCTGGCTACAAAGCTGCCGGTGTATAGATTCTAATAATTCTAAGCCATTTTATTGAGATTATAACATGACAGGAAAGACAATATGAAACCCACATTTTTAATTGTGGGTGCGCAAAAAAGCGCAACCACAACCCTGCATTGGCAACTGGCAAAGCATCCGGAAGTCTTTGTTTCAGAGAAGAAATCCATCCACTATTTCAGTGTCGATGATAATTACAAGAAGGGTGACTCCTGGTATGAGTCATTTTTTGATACCGATAAAAAGATCGTGGGAGAAACCAGCGGACTCTACTATTATTTTCCTTACTGCCCTGAACGAATCTATCGCTATAATCCTGAGTTAAAGCTGATTTTCTGCCTGCGTAATCCTATCGACCGGGCCTTTTCTGACTACCTCCATGAAGTTCGCAAGGGGCACGAGTGTTTAAGCTTTGAGCAGGCGTTATTAATAGAAGACATCCGTTTAAGTAAAGGCTGGTGGTATCAGAAATCCTTTGGCTACCTGGCCAAGGGAAGATATCACGAACACCTGGAAAGATTTTACGATCTTTTTCCGCGTGAGAATATCCTGGTAGTTTTTTTCGATGATCTGCGCTCTGAGCCGGAATCGTTTTATCAAAAGATATTTGCTTTCCTTGGAGTCTCAACAATAGACCTAGTTAATCCTTCCCTGCATTTAAACCAGCAAAAAAAGCTCCTTTTCTCTCCCTTTGCAAAAGTATTGCAAAACTCCAAATTCCTGAAGCATCGCTGGCTTCAACATTTATACGCGTTTAATCATCGGAAATCGAAGATTTCCGTGGATTCCACCACTCGCCAATTACTACAGACCAAGCTTATTCCGGAGATCGAGCAGCTCTCTAAATTGACCGGCAGGGATCTGGACAACTGGATTGAAGGGGAAAGTGCTTTTTTAGGCTGCAATCAGTCTGGCAAAGTTTAATTTCATGAACTTGAGATCCGATTACTAATATTATTTTGCCAGGTTTTAAGTCGGCTGGGGTTTGGATAAAGACGGGAAGCTAAGAATGTTAATACCGATGCTTGCAAAAATTAGTTTAATCCGCCAGGTTGCGAAGCCCTTTAAAAAGACGGCGCTCCTGTTGCTGGGAATACTGCTTTTTTCCTCCTTTATTGAATCTATAGGGCTCTATCTAATTCTGCCAATTTTAAAAGTTATCATTGATGGAGAAATCGGGGGATATCTTGGGGAAATTTTAAATCCCTTCATCGCGGATATGCCGAAAACCACAGTCTTGACAGTATTACTCAGCGCCTTTCTGCTATTGATCTTTTTCAAGGGATGCCTCGGCCTGTTTCGGATTTATATGACGAAGCGGTTTGCCTGGCGGCTGCGTTTACTTTGGATGGATCGGATTTTTGCACGTTACCTGCAGAGCCACTATGCGGTCACCCAGGACGAGAAACTCGGGACAATGCTTAATAACCTGGTGGTAGAAACTCAACGTGCATCCATTTGCGTACAACAGATCGTTGAAATTCTTAGCAGAGCCGCGCTCTTTATCTTTCTTTTGATCACTCTTTGTTTTATTCAGTTGCATGCCACTTTGACCTTAGTGGCAATAATGCTGGTGTTGACTATTCTACTTCGCCAGGGAGCGAAGCGGTTTGCCAAGGCAACTGGAACCCAAAGGCTGCAGCTTTCCCAGCAGCTTACTGCAGCGGCAGCGGAACCACTGGGGGCCTTGCACGAGGTTAAGAAATTCGGCTTGGAGGAGCATTTTCGGAACCTTTTAACCCGCCATAGCACCAAGCTTTGCCAAGTGCAAATCAAGGTGAATACCATCCAGGCTATCCCGCGGCAATTCGGGGAGTTCTTGCTGGCTCTAATGCTGGTGACGACAGTGCTTTTCGGACAGTTTGTCTTGGCCATTGATTTAAAAACCCTACTGCCCTTGTTCGCGGTATTTCTGGTGGTGGGACAGCGGATGATTGCCAGTACTTCCACGATTGCGGAATTATACATGCAAATCCATAATCTTTCTCCCGCTTTACTTCTTACGCAGGATATTATTAATAGCCGCGTTAAACTTGATGACTACACCAGCGGTGAGCCCTTTCCGGGTTTGCAGAGTGACATCCGTTTTGAAAATGTGGCTTTTGCCTACGCAAAAAATAAGCCTGTATTTCATAATCTTTCCCTTACTATTCCCTATGGCAAAATGACCGCGATTGTGGGTGCTTCAGGGATCGGCAAGTCAACCCTTCTTAACCTGCTGTTACGACTCTTCGAACAGGATGATGGCTGTATTTTAGTTAATAACCGCCCCCTTTCTGGATGGAACCTTACCGACTGGCGTGGACATGTGGGAGTGGTATCGCAAGAACCGGTTATTTTTAATGCTTCGATTTATGAAAACATTGCACTGGGTAATCCGCAGGCGAATGAAGAAATGGTCTATGCCGCTGCCAAGGCCGCGTATGCGGATGAATTTATTAAGCAACAAGCCGAAGGTTATGACACGATTGTGGGGGAACGCGGCCTCAAGCTCTCCGGCGGACAGCGTCAGCGGATCGCCATTGCCAGGGCCTTGGTTCGGGATCCCGATCTTCTGATTTTCGATGAAGCCACCAGCGCCCTGGATAATGAATCCGAACGCCTGGTACAGGCCGCAATCCAGGAAATCAGCAAGAATAAAACCATGTTGATTATTGCCCACCGCTTAAGCACGATTGAACAGGCAGATAATATATATGACCTCAATAAGATCACGACCTAACCACTCCGCCCCGGCACGGGATGGACTTTTCTATCTGCTCGGTTTCCAACGGAGCGGCACCACCCTGCTGGCCTCCTGGTTGGATCGCCATCCCGATATTGTTTGCGTAGAAGAACCGGAATTATGTAAAGATCTCCTTTATCGTCGCAAAGAACTTCTTCTGGATACTTCCCAAGACTCACTCCGGAAGATGCTGGATTACTACCACATCCCTGATGAGATTTACCTAACTCTGGCACGTAGATACCTTGAAGGCAAGCTAACCCAGGATCGCTTTTTGCGTCAGGCATACCAGCTTTGCAACCGCAAGAGTGCGACTTGTGTAGGTGCCAAGGAGGTTTGTGATGTTAGCGCCTTTAAACACGGGTTTTTGCCGTCTTTATTCGATTACCATCAGGGAACCATCCCAAAATTTATTTTTCTCGAGCGCGACATCCAAGGTGTCGTGGCTTCTTTTAATAAACTCGGGTTTTATCCTCCCAACAAACGTCTTTTAACCAGGAAAAACCTTCGGCGTTTTGCCAGTGATTATGTCAAGTGTATCAATTCCCTC
>JAFGNG010000192.1 GCA_016927125.1 Planctomycetota bacterium
CAACTCCCTGCCCTTAACCACAAAATTAGCCACGTATAGCCCGAATTCCCCGCGCCACCAGACATTCTGCGGGACTTCTGTAAAGATCCAGCCTTCCGGCGCGGTGTAATTGGCTTCCTGGTGGAGTTCAATATCCCCGCTAATGAGGAAGGGGATCTCCCGCTCCGGCGGCGCCAGCAGGCTGGAAACCACCTGTAGCTGCTTGGGGAAGGGGGTAAAGGAGAGCTTGTCACCTTCCCGGCGGCAAAAGCTGAGGATATTCCCACTAAACTCATAGGTGAAGGGCTCTTCCTGGGCCTGGGGATTGCCCGCGTAATCCGAGTCCAGATCGGGATAATCCGATACCGAGATGACAATCCTCGGGTAGAGCGAGGTCGCAAACTGCTCCAGCCGGCGCGGGCCCTCCTGCGGGCGGTCTGCCAGGCTGCGCATCGAGCCAGCGGCTGTTCCGGTAAAGCGGACCTTGCAATCAACCATCGCGGAGCTGTCCGGAAGCAGGTTGATCCGGGAATCATATGCGAGGAGGGATTTTTCCAGCCTGTATTCATACACCCGTTCCAGGGCGATTAAGCCGTCATCATCCCGCACCAGCACCGGCGCTCCGATAACCCCTTGGCCGAGATCTCCCGGGCGATAGTGCCTCAGCGGCGAAAAGAAGCGCAGCCACTCGTATTCACTATCCCCGAGTTCCACCTTCAAGAGCGGCAGGCTGAATTCCTCCAGCAGGTTTTCGCGTACCTGTGCATCGGCCTGGTTTCTATCGAGGTTGATATTGGCGTTTGCCAGGCTTGACTCTATCCCGATTGCGGTAAGCATGGCCCGGACTAGGTCACGGGCGACTCCGGGAGAAGCGCTCTTGAGCGCCATGGCATCCCGGGGAGTAACCGCCCCGTCGACTGTCACAAGCTCCCGGCGTACATACGCGTGAATCGCGCAGAGCTTTTCACGGGGATCGGTCAAGCCTTGCGTTACCTCCCTGGCGGTTTCAGCAATAGCATCATCAGTTTGCAGCAAACTGGGCAGGGAAAAATTCGTGGCCTGCCCGCCATAACGTTCAGGAGCCAGCAGAACCTGCAGGTTGCGGAGAATTTCATTGGGATTGCTCATCATTGGCTCCGGCCGGACCGGCTCCACGTCTTGCGCGTCCCAGAGGTAGGTTATGGTGCCCTGCTCGCGGGTTACCTCCGGCGCGAAATCGCGCGGCCACGCCTTGGCCTCGAACTCCCCTTCAAACTCCTCTGGGATGATTATTACGAACCGGGCGCGGGCGATCGGCACATTAAAGGCCTGGAAGCCGAATTGCTGCTGGTTGGTGGCAAAACGCCAGCCCATGGAGTCACTGCGGTAAGCATATTCCATGATACACCCGGGGCTGACCTGGTACATGCTGGCGGCATTGGAGAAGTCGAGTTCCCGGATATTGGTAGGCTCGAAGACCTTGCCGTCGGGCTGGATCGTCCGGCAGTAGAGCAGGTCGTCGGGATCAGCAGGCACCGAGAGCTCGCCGAGGGCGGTAATCCCCTGCTTGTCAAAGACCTTGATGATTGTGTGGCTGAAGCTCTCCGCGCTGCGGTCCGGGAAGATCCGGTGCACAGCCAACTTCAGAAGAGTGGCCTGGTTGGCGGTGGGGAAATTCTCTTTCTGGTACCTGGAGACATCGATCTCGGAGAGCGAAATATCGTGTTCAGGATTAATCCATTTCTCACCGCGCAACTCCCGCAGGCGGCGGGTTATCTGCAAGGCGTCATTCTGTCCTAAAAACAACAGGCGGTTCTTTTCTTTTTCCAACCACGCGATAGCCTCTTCCCGCCGTTCCAGCCGCAGCGCCAAATCCGCGAGGCGGAGGTTATAGCTTCTGCCTTCACCATCACGCTCATCCAGGGACTGCAGGAGGTTGTAAGCAGTTTCAATCCGCCCCCGTTGCATGGCTGCCTGGATCCGCCACTCCGCCGGGTTATCCAGCGACTCGGGGTAGATTTTTTCATACTCTCCAATCAGTTCTTCAACCTTGCCCCAGTCTTCTTCACTGTCGGAGGCAACCAGGCGATCCATCAGCAGGTTGAGGTGTTTTTGGAAACTCAGGGCGCCCTTCTCCCACTGTTGTTGGAAAAGGGGATAGGCTTCGTCCCGGCGGGCCATGTCCATGAGAAAAGCCGCCAGCGCACTTTCCGCTCCGCCGAATTTCCCCAGGGCCGCGCGCAGATGTGTTTCAGCCAGGACATCGAACTGCCGGTCCTTTTCAAGCTGGGCCAGCCTGACCAGCGCTTGTCCCCAATCCGGCGCCGCCTCGGTTGCCAGGCGTAGATGCTTCATCGCCTCCTCAGTTTCGTCATGATCCTGAAGGTAGAGCGCCAGCCCATAATGGGCGCGGGGGGTATCGGGTGAGAACTTCAAGGCTGCTTTGAAGAGCGCCATGCCGTCTTTCTGGAGGCGGTCGCGGGAATCAATCCCTTCCTGCGATTCCCGGAACTGGAAGAGACCATCTTCGACCAGTAATAACGATGAATCCGGCCAGGCAGCCTGCAGGGCAGCTCGCAGCTCACGGATTTCCTGGTATTCCTTCGCGATTTCAAGCAGCTCCAGCCGGGTAAGGCAGGCAGCTATCGTGGAGGCATTAATTGTCTGGACTGCGGTTTCCGTGAGGGCGAGGCCAGGTTCAGCCATCTCTTCACTGGCAAGGAAACCATGCAATGGTTGCAAAGGATGGACCGCATCGCCCCGCTCGTTCCAGCTCACGGCGCGCACCTCGGGAGCAATCCCGCCCTGCGGGGTAAGGAGACGCAGCATGGGCTGAGAATTATT
The DNA here is from genome assembly GCA_016927125.1 of Planctomycetota bacterium. Classification (GTDB taxonomy): domain Bacteria; phylum Planctomycetota; class SZUA-567; order SZUA-567; family JAFGNG01; genus JAFGNG01. The sequence goes on from JAFGNG010000192.1 coordinate 2,803, forward strand.
GGATTGCTTGATTACCAGGCAGTTGACCCCCGCTTGCAGTTTGACTTTGCGTTGGTGTGAGGAGAGCCGGTAACCCCGGTATTGTTCCCCCCGGTAGACCGGCAGGCTATTGAGCCAGACGCGGCGGTCACGCTCCGCGGTTAACTCAAGGATGGCCTCCCGCTCATCCGGGGAAGCCAACAGCACCACCAGGTACACCGCGCCTTGGCGTCCCAGGGGCAGTATTTCCAGCAGATTCAGGGAACCGCCCCGCCGGGTGGAGTGCACATCTTCCAGGATACCGACTTCATGCCCGAATTCATCCACATACGCCCCCCGCAGGGGGTTGACTTCAAAATCCTCCACCACATCAAGCTGGAAAGGTTTATCACTGCTGAAGGGGCCGACAATCCGCGCCCAGAGTCTGACATAGCCATCATCTTTATTAAAATTCTGCACCGCTGCGAGATCGCGCAGACTGAAAGCCATCTCCAGGAGCTTGTCATGGAGAGCAACCCGGAGGTTGGGCGCGAGATCATTCTTGGCATAAAGATCCTTAAGAAGGTCGCGAAAATATAGATTTTGATCCGTGGTCCACGCCAGGATGTCACAGCGCTTGAATTGCACTATGGCGTCCGGCCGGGTGCGGCGCAGGCGCAGGCAGTCTACCGCCAGCTCAAAGGCGGCGGGGTAATCCGCGCGGGCCTTGGCAGCGAAGTAGGCAGCTTCCTTTGTTTCCCAGCCGTCTGCCTCGGCAGCGGTTACGGAGAAATCATTGGCGAGGACTTTTTCCCAGATAGCAGTGGCGGCTTTCTCACTTGGCAATGCCTCTTGAACCTGTGCCTCCTCTCCGGCTTGCAGGAGGGAACCGAGCAGGAAGAAACTAAGGGCAAGAAATAATCTGAAGGTACGCATCAGGGATTCTCCTCATTTTTTTTCAGCGGGTTGAGGCCGTCGCCACAGGATGATCATGACCACGGTTGCAATAATAAAGGTAATGAGCGCGCCGATCTGCCCGTCTTTTAACCCGGGGAAAGTGCCACTCGCCCAGTGCGGGAGGGTGTCATCCCGGAAGATTTCCAGCACAAACCTCGCGATCGCGTAGAGTTGCAGGAAGAGCAGCATGACCTGCCCGGGAAAGCGGCGATGGCGAAGGGCAAAGAGGAGAATAACACAAATCAACAACCCCGCCAGGCTCGCCATGGGTTGGGTCGGGTAGACCGGCAGGGATTCGTTTTGCAGGTAGTCGATGAGGCCATTGTGCTGGAAGGCGGCAGGGCTTTGCTCCGGGAAGGTAATCCCGTACCACGCGTCAACCGGGCAGCGCGCGCCGTAGCAACAGCCGTTTAAAAGGCAGCCGACCCGGCCGAAGGCCAGCCCCAGCGCTAAACCCGGTGAGAAAATATCAGCAAATCTCCCTACCGGTAACTTTTTCCGCCAGATTACATACAGGCAGACCGGGATGGCCAGCGCCAGCCCGCCGTAATAAACCTGCCCGCCGTTGCGAACCGCGACCATTTCCCAGAGACTCATGCCCTTGGGGCCGTGGAGAAAGACCCACAAGGCGCGGGAACCGACAATGCCGCAGATAATAGCGTAGAAGGAGATGGTATAAACCGCGTCAGCCTTGATACCTTCGCGGCGCGCCAACCGGGTGGTTAGTAAAATGGCGAAGAGGAAGCCCAGCATCAGCATGAAGCCATAGGAAAAAACCGGGAGGTCTTCCAACCCAACCAGGTGCAGCGGAATCTTCAAGAGGATACGGTGCATGGCAGTTCCTTTGTTTGAGGTTAAGCGCCTTAAGGCTTCGGATTGTTAATGCTGTTCTTCTTCCGGGAGTTCACTCCAGGGCCCGTGCTCGGGGTGGACAATCAGGTTATCAATCAACCGTACCTCACCAACGCGGATCGCCCCGGCGATCAACACCAGGTCGTCAACCCACTCCACCTCTTGCAGGGTACCGGGAGCAACGATCTGCAGGTAGTCAATTTCGGCGCCCGGTTGTTTTTCAATGATCTCGGTCATGAGCTCGATTAGGATCATGCTCGCCTTCTCGCCCTTGCGCAGCGCCCGGCGGGCTTCACAAAGCGCCTGGTACAGGCAGGTCGCGGCCTCGCGTTGCTTCGGGGTCAGGCGGACATTGCGGCTCGATAAGGCCAGGCCGCTGGTGTCCCGGGCGGTCGGGCAGAGCATGACCTCCACCGGGATATTGAGATCCTCCACCATCCGGCCGATGATCAGGGCCTGCTGCGCGTCTTTTTGCCCGAAGTAGGCGGTGCCGGGCTGGACAATATTGAAGAGCTTGCAGACAATGGTGCAGACCCAGCGGAAATGGCCGGTGCCGCGGCTGATGCCGCAGAGAGTTTCGGAGAGAGATGCCACATAGACGCTGGTCAGGCATTCCCGACCGTAGATTTCATCCACTTCCGGGAGAAAGACCGCATCCACGCCGGCAGCCTCGGCCTTTTCCAGGTCGCCGGCTTCATCGCGGGGGTATTGGTCAAAATCTTCGCTCTGCATGAACTGCCTGGGATTTACAAAGATGCTGATGACCGTGACGTCATTATCCCGGCAGGAGCGCTCAATCAACGAGATATGCCCCGCGTGCAGGGCGCCCATGGTGGGCACAAACCCGAGGCTGCGCCCGTATTTCGTGCAGTTACGGCTAAATTCCCGCATCTCGGCAATGCTGCGAATGATTTCCATGTCCGGCTTTCTCTGTGAGGAAGTCTACTCATCAATAGCGATCCGGCTGCTGCCCGAGGTCGACCCTTTCCCCCCAAAGCCAGCGTTACCACGCCGGATTCACCAGCTTGAACAGTATAGTATTTTATTAATAAATTAGCAACGGCGTAGGGCTTTTAATTGCATCCCCTATTCTTCGCTGCAGGTAAACTCCACCAGTTTGCGCAGCCGCCGTCGGTTCCAAACCTGGACAATGATAAACGCAACCAGGGCGACAAGTAAAACCCCGACGGTCAGGTAAAAAGTCCCGCGCCGGCTGCTTACCTGGGTGCGCAGGATCAGGTTCCGGGTAAAGTCCCGGCGCGCCTCGTTGGTTGGATAAAGGAAGGCCTGGTCACGGCCGGAGTTGCGCGGGGCAGGCATCACGGAGAGATGACGTTCCCGGGCGACCTTCGTGGCTGCTTCGACATACGCCTCTCCCCGCCCGGAAAGTCCCGCCGGGGGGGCAGGGATAATTAGGAAAATCTCCCTGGTGCCGGGAGGATACAGGCCTTCAATCCGGGAGACCAGAGCATGCAGGACATTTTTATACAAGGCCACCGGGGTGCCGAAGAGGATGTCTTCGATTCCGGGATCGATCATGATAGCGGTTTCACCTTCCGGAAGGAACCTGCCGGCTTCGGCAAGGAGACCGAGGGCAGGCGCGTTGTTATTGAAAGCGGGGGCAATGATCCTCAGCTTGCGTTTAGCTGCAGAGAACTCTTCCCGGAGGATTCCCAGCTTACCGTTCGGTGGCGAAGAGGAGTTATGATTCATCGCGGGCAGGATCTTCTTGCCATTGTTGGAGTAGGTAGTGAGGTAAACCACGCCCTCGTCCGGGGGCAGGGTAAGGCTGCGTAGAATCGCCTTCGGCACTGCCCAGCGCCGGTAAGAGGCCTCGCCATAGCGATCCACGGTCAGCATGACCCTGGCCCCGTCCTGAGTGTAGAGGTGCGCGCCTTGGGCAAACAAATCCTCACCGGGGGACTGGCCGCGCCGCAGCGCGATCGTGGCCTCGACCTCGCAGTAACTGGTTTTAAGCGTGATCCTGATCCGCCCCTCGGTTTGCAGGTATCTCTGGCTGATCGCAAAACGCAACGGCAGAGAGGTATCGTTATAGGGCGGAATCTCCAGCTGTGACGGCACTACCTCGAGCGGGGTATCTTTCTCGCCCGGAATAGTCAGAACCGCGGTAACTTCGGCAGGGGTGAGGTTGGTAATGCGCCGGAGCTGCCGCAGCGGGGGTTCCCGGTCAAAGCCGGTGGCGATGCGCACCTGCACCGCTTGGTCTGAGAAGACAATATCCGGGACGGACTCAATCTTGAGCGTGGGGCAAAGTTCCTCCGCAACCAGGTTACTGGAGCCCGCGCCCAGCGCCATGGTAACAATCAGGATGAATAAGCCCGCGCCCAATCTAACCACCATCAAGTCTCCCTTGCGCCTGACACTTCGGTCAGCCCGTGATCGGTCTTTTCCCAGTAAAACGGCCGGAAGAAGAGCTGTAAAAACCCCTTCCACGCGGCCAGGCTGATCAAGGCCCAGTAAACCGGCGACAGGATAGCAGCAGGGAGCAGGTCCCGGAGTCCCCGCCGGCGACAGGCCAGGACATTGATCAGGATAAAGACGAGGTTGGCGGAGAAGAGGATTATCGACAAGCCGTAGAATACCCAGGAGAGCTGGCTCCAGAGGGTATACTGGAGATCAATATCACTGAGGTAGTCGGTATAGATCATCTGCCAAGGTTCAACCCCCAGACCAAGGAGATACCCCACCCAGAGGCCGAAGTATAAGAGCAGCACCACCCAGAAAATCGGGTTGAGGATAAGGGTCGCGGAGAGTCCCCCGACGGTCAGGAGGAAGCTAAGATACCCGAAGAGGCCGAGTTCGCCCAGGGTCCGGAAGTTTGACCTGGAATAGACCAGGTGGGTTTGGAGATACCCTTTGACCCAGCGGGAGCGCTGCCGGATCCAGTTGCCCAGCTTGCGGTTGGCTTCCTCCCAGGTGACGGAATCAAGCACCTTGGTCAGGTAGCCGTGGGCATGGATGCGGATGCCGAGGTCGCAGTCTTCCGTGACATTAAAGGGGTCCCAGCCGCCGAGTTCGCGCAGGGGCCCTATCCTGAAATGGTTGCTGGTACCCCCCAGCGGGATGGGCGCGCCCAGGAGGTGCAATCCCGGCAGGAAGAACTCGAACCAAGTGGTGTACTCCATGGTAAACCACTTGGTCAGCCAATTCTCCCGAGGGTTGTAATAGTTGAGTTTTACCTGCAGGCACACAACTTTATCCTCGCTCTGCTTGAAGGCGGCCACCGCTTTTTTGAGCTGGTCAGGTTCCGGGATGTCCTCGGCGTCATAGATTACCAGGTAGTCGCCCCGGGCGGCTGCCAACCCGTGGTTGCACGCCTTGGGCTTGGTCTTGGGGAAGGCGTTGGGGACGACAATCACCTCGCAGTAAGCCGGCAGGTTCAGCTTCCGGCAGGCCTCGACGGTTCCGAGGTCATCTTCTTCCAAGAGGAGCTTGACATCAAGTTTTTCCCGGGGATAGTCCAAGCGGTCGATTCCCCGCAGGAGTTTTTCCGCAATCCCGCTTTCCTTATACATGGGTAGCAAGATGGTATAGACCGGCAACTCCTCAGCACGCAGGGCGGCGAGTTCTTCCGGGGTGACCTGCAGTTCCGGTTTGTGGATAATGCTGAGGATTACCGTGATCAGCTTGTAGAGGATCGCCGCCATGTAAAACCCGCACAGGCCGAAGAGGAGCGTTGCCCAGAAGAGTTTGTAGTCATAACAGAAAAAAACGGCGCCGGCGGCGAAGAGCACCAGAAGCTTGCAGATTTGATAGCCGGTGATCACCTCGACCGCGGAGCATTTCCGGTTAGCCGCGAGAAACTCGCGCACGGTCGCATCCTTGCGGAAGGGGATTGCCTTGGGCTGGTCTCGGGAGGTTGCCATCTTTACACTCATTTCTGCAAACGGGGAAGATTCAAAATTAAAAAATCCCCTAAGATTATCAGCAGGTTATCACGCTGACGAGACTGCTATTAAAGTTATGCCCAACTACGCATAGCCGGGCAGGTTATAAGCGGGCAAGATTTCCCGTCAACTCTCTTTCGCGGCCCGGCGCGACCAAAGCCATTTCGCCAGGATTATCACCAGGTAAACAAGTCCGGCAAGTTCAATCACGGTCGCGCCTGCCGGTAACTCCGGCTCGTAGCTGATCGCCAGGCCGCCGATGGTAAAAAGAACGCTCAGAATAATGGCCAGGAGCATCATTTTCCACAGGTTCTTAGTGACTTGTGCGGCGGTCGCAGCGGGGAGCGCCAGGAGGGCAATCACCATCACCAGTCCCACCACCTGGACCAGCAGGACCACGGTCAGCGCGATCAGCTCCAGCAAGAGCAGGTTGTAAAAGCCAACCTTGATCCCGCGCAGGCGGGCCAGCTCCTCGTTGAAGGAGATTACTAAAAACTTGTTATAAAAGAGCAGGGTGGCGATGACGATCACCAGGTCCAGCCCGGCAATCAGCCAGAGGTCGCCCCGGCCGACCATCAGGATATCGCCGAAGAGATAGCTCATCAGGTCTTGATAATAACCCGGGGTGCGGGTGATGAAGGTGATGCCGATGGCCATCCCGAGCGCCCAGACCACGCTCAAGACCGTATCACTGCGCTGCCGGGCGTAGAGAGTGGCGAGGCCGATGATGAAGGCGGCGATGATCGCGGCCAGGGTCGCGCCCACGAGCGGGGTAAAGAACTCCATGCCATGGACTACCTGCAGGTAGCGGGCCATGCCCATGCCGCCAAGGACGCAGTGCGCGATCGCCCCGGCAATGTAAGAAATCCGCCGCACCACCACATAGCTGCCCATGACCCCGCAGGCAATCGAAGCCAGCAGGCTGGCCAGGACAGCATGTTGCAGAAAAGTATAGTTGCCGAGTTCCTCGAAAAATTGCATTACCAGCCTCCGCCCACGTTAGGATGCTCCTCGCAGGGAGGGGGGTGGGGGCCGTCATGATCCGTCGCCGGGCAGTGGACATCGTGGCGCACCATGACCATCTCTCCGCTGTAGACTTCACTGATGAGTTCGCCGGTCAAGGCGCTGGTCGGGTGGATGCAGGTGGTGCGGTTGACGCAGACCACATGCCGGACATGCTTGGTGACAATGCCCATGTTATGCGAGACCAGGACAATGGTCAGCTCTTTGTTAAGTTCCTTCAGGAGATCGTAGATCATCTGCTCGACCTTGAAATCAACATTCGCGGTGGGTTCATCCAGGAGCAGGATTTCCGGCTGGGAACAGAGCGCCTGGGCGATCAGAGTCCGCTGGCGTTCCCCGCCGGAAAGCTCGGAAAACGGCCGGGCACGTAACTCCGCCAGGCCGACCTGCTCCAACGCGGTGAGCGCCTGCTGGCGGTTTTGCCTGCCATAAGGCCCGCAGCGCCTGCGCTCAATGCGCCCCATCAGCACCACGTCCAGGACATTGACCGGGAAATCCGGGTCCACTACCGCGCGCTGGGGTACATACCCGAGGCGCGGGCTGACCTCCGCTGGGGGCTTGCCAAAGATCCGCACGGTTCCCTGCCGGGGGCGCAGCAAGCCCAGGAGCAGGCGGAGCAGGGTGGTCTTGCCCCCGCCGTTAGGCCCGACCAGCGCGACCATGTCACCGGCATTAATCGAAAAGGTGACATCCTTCAGCACCAGCTCGGAGTTATAAGCAAAGCTTAAACCGTTGACTTCGATCAAGTGAGATCTATCCATGCCGGGCCTGAACTTTCTGTGTTATGGCGTTGCTGCAGGAGTAGCTTCCGCTTCCTGCGGCGCCGTTTCCTGCAGCGCCGCTTCTTGCGCTTGCAGCACGGCTGCGATCTGGTCGCCCATCTCCGTCATGTTCTTGATATAGTCCTTGGCCAGGGGATCAACTTCGATCAGGCTGCCGCCAATCTCATCGGCGATGGTCTGGGCGGCCCGGTGATCAAACTGTTTCTGCACGAAGATCACTTTGGCTTCCTTCTCCTTCGCGAGGGCAATTAACTCTGCCAGGCGCTTGGCGCTCGGGGGCTTGCCGTCTTCCTCGATGATCAACTGCCAGAGGCCATACGCCCGGGCGAAGTATCCGAAGGCGGGATGGAAGACAATGAACATCTTGTGACGCATCGGCCGGAGCTCTCGGTAAAGACGATGATGGAGCTTGGTGAGCTCCTTTTCGAATGCTGCCTGGTTGGCTTTGTAGGTTTCGGCATTGTCCGGATCAATCTTGCAGAGGTTCTGGGAGATTGTATAAACCTGCGCTTTGGCAAGGAGGGGAGACAACCAAGTGTGGGGATCGCGATCCTCCATGCTGTAATGTTCGCCATGCTCCTCCTGCTCAAAGTGGCCTTCATCCTCAGGTTCAACTGCCTGATCCACGGCGACCGCAACCGCGCTGGCGGCTTCATCCTGGGGGCGGGTATTGCTATCGCCTTCTGCCGTTTGCCCGGTTTCTGCCTTGGAGTCAGGCTCATCTTTTACGGGCATAAAAAAAGTGCCATTGATTTTGTAAGGGCGGATGTACTGGGCGGTATTGACTACCTTTTGGCTTTTCACCAAGCGTTTAATCTTGGGAAGGAGCGCGTCTTCAAAGGGCAAGCCGCAGGTGAAGAGCAGATCCGCCTTCACCAGCCGGGCCATTTGCTTGGCCGTAACCGTATAAGTGGCGGGGCTCTGTCCGGGCGGAACCAGGACTTCCACTTCAACCAGGTCGCCGCCGACTTTCTCAACAAAATCCTGCAACGGCAGGATGCTGACAAAAATCTTCAGCTTATTGGCCGGCGCATCGCTGCCGGCTGTGGCGGGGTCAGAATTTTCCTGAAGCTCTTCACCTGCCAGGCTCCTGGCAGTTCCCGAAAGGACACAGAGGGCCGAACAAATAATCGCCAGTCCGATCAACTTAAATACGACCTTCATCTTACAGCCTCCTCAAAAAACTTGTCCTGATGTTAACACCCAGCTACTTTATTTATGTGTCTAATCAATACTTATTATTACTCAAATTATAAAGTAAATTTTAGAAAAACAGCTTCCAGAGATCATGATATTTTACTTTCCAACAATCCCCTCGTCAACACCAGACAAGATCCTGACCATTATCAAATCCTGCAACTAAAAATCTGAAAGCACAAAAAATCCCCCCTGCCAACGTTACATCTTACCCGGTTTCTACTCAGGTATGAAGCCAAGAGATTACAGGCTAAAATGAGTGATTTAAAAAACAACCTGTAGATATATAATAAAAAAGAGCAACATAGAGTATAATTAAAGATATTTTAAATATTCATAACTAACTATAAACAAAATAGATAAGAATTTTTAAAAAGTATTTTTAAAAAAAGTGTTGATCTGCAATGCAAAATATTATAAGAACATATTGTCTACATTGAATATATATTTAATTCAACACTAAATGTATCTAATAAGGGAGGATGGCCGATTAAGTCAAAAAGAGATTCAGCTTAAGGAGGGGCTGGAAAAAAGTCACAACATTTTGGGTGAGTTTTATTACTGTCATTTTTTATGAGGATTTGGTATTTTTATGTCGTGTTCATTGGGTGGTTATTTAATGGACCTTAAATGGAGATATTCCGATGGCCTATAATGAAAACGATTCGGCCGTGAACGAGAAAACACAAAATGGGGAATTCGATACATTAGCTAATATTGCTTTTCAGAAAATTCGCGATGAAATTATTACCGGCAAGCTTGAGCCTGGCGCCCGTTTAATCCGGCGCAACCTTGCCAAGCGCCTCGGCGTCAGCCCGATTCCGATTACCGAGGCGCTGTTTCGCCTGGAGCATCACCGGTTGATCCAGAGCGAGGCGATGTATGGTTCCAGGGTCAGGGCCTTCACCTTGGAGAACATCAAGTCCGACCAGCTTATCCTGGAGGCTCTCGAGTGCCAGTCGGCGCGCCTCTGCGCCAGCACGGCTTCCCCCAAGCAAATGGAGGAGCTGTTTCTCAAGGCGGACATTCTTGACGGGTTGTTTGATGAAGAATTTTATACAGCGCAATGGCGGTTTTTTGATGAGAAGCATCGCGAATTCCATGTTAAGATTGCCGGCATTGCCGGCGGCGATTCTCTGGTTGACGAGATCAACCGGATTTGGTACTGTTACCAGGTCTGGTTTAGGCGTATAATAACCCACGACAAAACCGATGCCGTGGAACTACTCAAGGTACCGAATAACTGGCATCGTGATTTGATCGCAGCGTTCTCCACCCGCGATCCCTTGCAAGCGGAAGAGGCGATGCGGCAGCACTTGACTTACTTCAATGAGAAGGTCGTTACGGCAGCAGAAAATATTTTGATAGGGGACTGACATGGGTAAACCGGCAAAGGTGGCTGTCCTGCTGGGCAGCGATTCGGATTATGAAAAGCTGAGCCCTCTCTTCGAGGTGTTGAAGGAATTCGAAGTGGTTTTTTCCGCGCAGGTAATTAGCGCGCACCGCACCCCGGAGGCTGCGCACGCGTTCGCGGAAAATGCCGAGAGGGAGGGTTACGAGGCGATCATCTGCGCCGCCGGCCTGGCCGCCCACCTGGCGGGGGTGATTGCCAGTAAAACCATCTTGCCGGTAATCGGGATTCCGGTCGCGGGCGGACCCTTGCAGGGGATGGACGCGCTCTTGGCCACCGTGCAGATGCCACCGGGAGTGCCGGTCGCGACCGTGGGGATCGGCGCGGGCGCCAATGCCGCGCTCCTGGCGGTTCAGATCCTGGCCCGCTCCGACAAAAAAATGGCTGATAAACTTCACGCCTACAAGGATAATATGGCCGGCAAGGTCGCGGAGAAAAATAAAAATTTGCAGGCTAAAATCGAATCTTGACACCTGTCGCTGCAACCCTTACTATATCTGCAGTTGCTACGATTGCGGCTTGATTATTTCAGCAAAATACCACAGACTGATTTTCACCAAGTGAAATGAGGCATCGGATGTTTCCCACCGTTGCATGGAAGAATGGCTCTGCCCAGTTGATCGACCAAACCCTCCTGCCACAGACTTACAAGATTATAACGGTCCGGACTCCCAGGGAGATGTGGAAGGCGATCAAACGCCTGGCCGTGCGCGGCGCGCCCGCGATTGGCATTGCCGCCGCTTACGGGGTGCTGCTGGGTGTCCAGAAGAGCAGGGCAAAGACCTGGGGCGCTTTCAAGAAGGAGCTGGACCAGACCACGAAGTATCTCGCCACCAGCCGCCCCACCGCGGTGAATCTCTTCTGGGCCTTGGAGCGCATGACCGCGTGCGCCAAGGCCAACCGCAAGGAAGACATTCCCAGGATCATCAAGGCCTTGCAACAGGAAGCGGCCAGCATCCTTGAGGAAGACCGCGCCATCTGCCGCGCCATCGGCAAGCACGGCGCCAAGCTGGTCAGGAAGGGCTGGACCCTGCTTACCCACTGTAACGCAGGGGGATTGGCCACCTCCGGCTACGGCACCGCGCTGGCAGTCATCTTTACCGCGCATGCCGCCGGCAAGAAGATTTCTGTCTTCGCGGATGAAACCCGCCCGCTGCTGCAAGGGGCCAGGCTGACTACCTGG
>JAFGNG010000004.1 GCA_016927125.1 Planctomycetota bacterium
AAACTTCGCCAGGCCGCGCAGCATTGCCATGGGCCCGCAGGCATAAAGCTCTACGGGCTGATGACTGTCGAGCTTATTGATTATGCTCGCAGCCGCATCGACCGCGGTTCCCTGGATGCCCCCGGAGCCGTCATCGGTGGCCAACACTACTTCGGCAGAGCATGCCTGAAAAGCCGGTACCTCCAGAAGGGTAGCGGCTTGCGGGGCACCCAGCGCGGTATATACCGGGTTGCCGCGGACGGCAAGTTCAGCAGCAAGCAAACGCAGGCTTGGCATGCCGCAGCCACCCCCTACCAGTACTGCCTGGACCTCCTTGTCTGTTGGCAAGGTATAACCGTTACCCAGGGGTAGCAGTACCTCAACCGGCTCTCCCGGTTTCATTCCAGTCATCAATTTTGTGCCGGTGCCAACCACAAGATAAATAAATGTAATGGTATTCAGGATAAATTCCGAAGGTGCAAAGGGCCGGCGCAGTAAGGGGTCGAGCTTATCCGGGAAGAGCCGGAGCTGGAAGAACTGTCCCGCAGCAAAGTGCACCTGCACGGATTCGCAGGCAATCACCATCCGGTAATAATCCGGCGCGATGCCTTCATTGGACACAACTCTGGCGGTAACGTTCTTGATGGTTGGGGTTCCGCACATTTTGGAATTATTCTCCAATTGGGGCATTGCTCGCCAGCGGGGTCTCTTCGATATGCTCTTTGGAAAGCGCCATGACATCATGGATTTCATCCCCTTCCCCGGAGGGCTCTTCGTATGGCATGGGGATATCTTCCCCGCTCCGGCGCAGGAATTCCGCTGCTACCGCGCAGTAATCCTGCGCGCCCGCGCAATTTTTATCATAGACAATTACTGGCATACTGTGGCTCGCCGCTTCCGCGAGCTTGATATTCTTCCTGATTGCGCTGGAGTAGATCTCCTTCGGGAAGTAAGAGGCGACTTCATCGCTTACGGCGTGGGCATGGCCAATGCGGGGATTATATTGGCAGAAGACAATGCCATCGATGCTGAGCCTGTTATTGAAGCTCTGGCGGACAGCCTGGATGGTATGGGCAAGTTGCCCCAGCCCGCGCATGGCAAGGTATTCCGCCTGCAGCGGGACCAACACCCCGTCGGCCAGGCAGAGCGCGCAGAGGGTTAAGAGGCCGAGGCTCGGGGGGCAGTCGATAATGACAATGTCATACCCCTGGCAGAATTCCCAGAGCTTATCGCGCAGCAGGGTTTCGCGGTTCTTCATGGTGGCCAGTTCTACTTCCGCCCCGGCCAAATCGATATTGGCAGGCAGTAGCCACATGCCATGGACTTCTTGCAGAATAGCTTCGGGGGATTCCTCTCGGAGCATTACATCATAGAGCGACTTTTCGATCTCGTCCGGATCAATGCCAAGGTGATCGGTCAGGCTGGCTTGAGGATCAATATCAACCAGCAGCACGCGCTTGCCGTATTTGACAGACAGGCTGGCGGCCAAGTTGACCGCGGTGGTGGTCTTGCCCACCCCGCCCTTCTGGTTCATAATCGCTGTGATTTGCATCTTGTTCGACCGCCAGTAATAGTAAATGAAGAACTCGGACAGAGCATATATAAAACCGTTGACCGGAAGAAAATGCAAGTGAAAAGCCCTGGGGTTACCCTTCACCGCTGTGGATTTTCGCTTGCCTGTTAATCATGGAGAGGGTAGCATTACTTGTAAGTTCAGTACTTTTTCCCCTAATTCCGGTTTAAAAGAGATTTATCAGTGAAATTCGGCGTCCATGTCTCCGTCTCCGGAGGGTTTGACCAGGCACTTGAGCGCGCGGCCGGTATCGGCTGCGATTGTTTCCAGATGTTTGTCTCTAACCCTCGCTCCTGGGCCCCTGCGGAGATCGATCCGGTGGCGGCGGAAACCTTCCAGGAATCCAGAAAAAATCTCGCCCTGGGCCCGGTGGTGGTGCATGTTACTTACCTCCCAAACCTGGCCAGCCCGGAAGATTCTTTATTCAAGAAGTCTAGGAATCATCTCGGTAGCCAGTACGCCGTTTCCGCGGCTCTCGGCGCGGAATTCTTTGTCATCCATCCCGGCAGCCATAAGGGCTCGGGTTTGGACGCAGGCATTGCCCGGATTGCGGAAGGCTTGCGTCTTATCTTTGACAAAACCCCTGCGGGACCGATGCTGCTCTTGGAGAATACCGCGGGCGGCGGGAATACGATCGGGCGTAACCCTGAAGAGCTTGCCGCCATTGCCGAAGCGGTTGACACCCCGGAAAGGATTGGGCTTTGCCTGGACACCTGCCATGCTTACGCCATGGGGGTAGATGTGGCTGCCAAGGGGGGCTTTAAAAAGTTCGTCGCCTCCCATACCGAGCTGCTCGGGAAAAACTCCCTCCAGGTTGTCCATGCCAATGACAGTATGTTCAAGCTGGGCGCGGGCCGGGACCGCCATCAGCATATTGGACTTGGCGAGATCGGCGAGAAGGGCTTTCGCGAAATCCTCTCCACCAGTGGCATCAAGAAAGTACCTTTCATCCTTGAAACTCCGGTCAATGAGGAGCGGGATGATGCCGGCAACCTGGCTGCTATCCGCGCCCTAGCGGCCAAGAAAACCTTCTGGAAGAAATAAAAAAACCTCCCCCCTTGCAGGGAGAGGTTTTACTATTATTTCCTGCCTGCCGCCAAGTTAAGCTAAGTTGAAATGCTCTGCCAGAAATCTGCGTGAGTTTTCAATATAGGTGAAGAACATCTCCGGGGTAGCGACGTGCGGCCGGCCTTTGACTGTCATGAGTTCGCAGGGCACACCCAGTTCATCCAGCTTTGCTTTCATTGCCACGGCTCCTGCATGCGGGCAAATTTCATCCAGATCGCCGTGGATCATCAAAATCGGCGGCATCTCTTTGTGGGCATGGCAAAGTGGAGAGGCTTCGGCGTAGTTTTCCGGAACCTCTTCCAGAGTTCCGCCCAGGTAATCTTCCAGCGCTTCCGATTTTTTCTCGCGGAGATCAAAAGGCGCGCAATCCAGGATGGCGAGGTTGACGTCACTCGAAAATTCATCATAGCCGCCAGTGCCCTCGTATTTGGCAACGCCGTTGGTGGCGGCAGCGAGTGCACTCAAGTGGGAGCCGGCGGAATTCCCCATCAGGGCGATTTTATCAGTATCGATAGAATACTTGTCCGCGAGGGAACGAACCCAGCGGATGCTGCACTTCAGATCCTCCAGGGCGGCGGGGAACGGGGCTTCGTCGCCGAGGCGGTAGAAGATAGTGACTACGAAAACATTGTGTTTCAAGGCAAGATAGGCTGCCTGGCGCTCGGCGGAAAGTTTATTGCGATGGTACCAGCCCCCCCCATGGCTGAAGATCAGAGCCGGGCGCTTCTGGTCTGGCTTCTCATCGCAATAATACAGATCCGCCATCAGCTTGAAGCCATCCACTTCGCCGTACTGTACCTTCTGCTTCTGGGTAACGCCCTTGGGCAACATGCCTAGTGCGGCTTTGGAATCGTCCTTGATCGCGGTCATAAAGGTCTCCACCGAGACCGGTGTCATTTCAACCTGTTCCATGTATACTGGTGGCGGCATCGTAATTCTCCTCGCTTACAGTGGTCTTCAAATCGTATATTCTTTGTCCAGCCTCTGGACCGCTTCAAAACCCCGGGCGAGCATGAGGTGGTCGACAATGCTCATCGCCACCATGGCTTCAATCACCGGTACGGCGCGTCCGCAGATGGTGGGATCACGGCGGGTAATCGGCGAGAGCACCGTGTTCTTGTGTTCCTTGACATCGATGGTGTCCTGTTTGATATCGATAGTGCTGGTCGCCTTGACGCAAACCCGGCCCACAATATCATCCCCGCAGGAGATCCCGCCAAGGAGGCCGCCGCCGTGGTTGGTCTTAAACTTCACGTCGCCGTTGTCGTCGTAGTACATCTGGTCGTTGGATTCAAAGCCGGTCATGGTCGCGAAGCCGAAGCCGGCGCCGAACTCAATCGCCTTCACGGCGGGGATGCTCATGATCCCGTGGCTGATCGTGGCGGAGAGCTTGTCGAAGGCGGGTTCACCCAGCCCGGCGGGAACGTTGCGCGCGATAAATTCAATAATCCCGCCCGCGGTGTCGCCCTTCTCCTTGATCTCCATGCAGCGAGCAATCATCTTCTGCGCGACTTCGGGATCCGGGCAGTTGATATGGTTGGGATGCTCCGCTAAACCCTTTTTAATTTCCTCGAAGCTCATCTCGGGGCACTTGATCTCCATGAGTTGCTTGACATAACCTATCACTTCGATGTTTTCTCGGGCCAGGATCTTCTTCGCCACCGCCCCGGCCGCCACGCGGCAGGCGGTTTCGCGCCCGGAGGCCCGGCCCGCTCCGCACCAGTCGGCATACTCACCATATTTTACATAATAGGTAAACTCGGCGTGTCCCGGGCGCATCTGGTAACGATAATCCCGGTACTGCTGCACATGGATCGGCTGGGTATCGTTGTTGTAGATTATCAGCCCCAGGGGTGCGCCGGTGGTCAGGTTGCCATCCTGGCCAATGCCGGCAAAGATCTCAACCTTGTCCTTTTCGCCGCGCGGGGAATCAATCGCGCTCTGACCGGGGCGTCGACGGTCAAGCTCCGGCTGGATGTCATCGACCGTGAGTTTCATGCCGGCGGGAATGCCATCGATAATGATGCCCAGTCCCTTGCCGTAGGACTCCCCACAAGCGGTAACCCGGAAACATCGTCCAAAGGTATTTCCAATCATCGCTCTTCTCCCTTTTTTCCACCTATTAATTCCGATCCAATTTACTCGCAAGTTTTTTTTTAAATATTTGCGGCTGTCTATTTATCCATAAAGAAGGACGGCTTGCAACCGTCCCCCCTGGTTCCGCGTTAAAATGCAATATTGTTTTAATCCCAATGCCGCGGAATTAAAACATCTTGCCGCCAGCTATCATATAGGCCATGAGCTTATTGATCAGGCAAGCCACGGCATAATCGCCGTTCATATCCCCTTCAATCGGGATGAGATCCACGACATCAAAAGCGGCAATGCGGCGTCGGGAGGTAACCTTCTTCAGTAATTTCAGGAGATCCCACCAGCGAATCCCGCCCGGCTTGGGCAGGCCGACCGATGGCACTGCGGAACGATCCAGCGCGGAGAGATCCAAGCTCAGGTACACCGGGGTGCTGAGCGCCTGAATCACGTCTTCGTGCCAGCCATCATCATCCCGCTTGGCAAGGTCGCAGGCAAAGAAGGTTTCAACCCGGTTCTCATCACTGAAAACGACATCCATCTCGCCGTTGGAAATATTCTGCACGCCGACCTGCACGAGTTTCTTCAGGTTCGGAAGTTGCAAGGCCTGAGCCATTACCCCACCCGCGGAATCAACGCCTTCCTTGAGATTGGCTGATGCGCTGATGTGGAAAACGGTGAATTCTACGGTCTTCTTGGCAAGCGCGCGGATGCCGGCAATGGAAACACTGGGATCGCCGCCCAGGATCACCGGTACTGCCACCGCGTCAATCGCGGCTTCGGCCTGTTCCTGGATCCACGCGTTGCTGGCCTCTTCCGGACAGTCCAAAGTAAAAATCGGGGTCATTTCCAGGGGAATGTTGGCGGTTTCTTCGTCATGCGGCTCGACATAGGCCGAAGCCGCCAGAATCGCCACGGGAGCGGCGGATTGGCCTTTAAGTACAATCGCGCCTTCTTCGGCCGGCGCCGGAATTATATGGAATTTGGCAGTATCTTCAGCCGCCTGCACACCTAAGAATGGGGGTGTTTCGCTCATAACAGTTAATCCTCCATGGTTTATTGATCCGGGCGACAGAAGCCCTTGAAAGTTTATATTTAATAATAAAGGCGCACGACCGTACGCCCCGGAGCACCTGAACAACTGGCGCCGGGAAAGC
>JAFGNG010000193.1 GCA_016927125.1 Planctomycetota bacterium
GGGAACCATCCCCACCGAGGGGATTACCAATTTGAATTCCGCGGACGTGCGCATGGCTGCCGAGATGGGTTATGTGATCAAGCTCCTGGCGACCGCCCGCAACCAGGAGGGCAGGCTCTTCCTCTCGGTGCACCCGGCGCTCTTGTCCGAGGAACACCCCCTGGCGAGTGTGCATGGCAGCATGAACGCAGTCTCCCTGATGAATGACTATGCACTCGAAGCCATGCTTTACGGCCGCGGCGCCGGGGATCTCCCCACTGCCAGCGCGGTAATGAGCGATCTCGTTACCATTGCCCGGGCCCGGGCCAGCGGCGGTAGGCCGCCCTTGTGGCAACCCCCGGCTGATAACCACCTGCCCATCGCCAATCCGGCGGATTATACTTGCAGTTATTTCCTGCGTTTCACCGTCCAGGACCGCTACGGCGTCCTCGGAAAGCTCGCCCTGATTCTCGGCGAACACCAGGTCAGCATCGAGCAGGTGATCCAGCATGGCGAGAACAAGGACATTGTTCCGATCGTGGTATTAACCCATCTCGCGCGCGAAGGGGATATCCGTTCGGCTTTGGCTGAGATTGAGAAACTCGATTGCGTCGAGGAACCTACCGGCGTGCTCCGGGTGGAGGCGTAGCGGCTGCTTTATCCACCACAAAAAGCACGCGGCTAATCTGCTCTTTTCGCCCTGTACACAGGGGCGAAGCGACAGTATAATCCATCCGCTGCCGAAATGATGAAACTACTTTGAAAGGATCTCGATGCGTTACGCACTGGTGATTCCCGATGGCGCCGCCGATACCCCTTGCGCAGAACTTGCTGGTAAAACTCCGTTGGAGGCCGCCCATCTGCCTGCCCTGCAGGCCCTCGCCAGGGAAGGGCGGTTGTACTACGCCCAGACTGTACCCGCGGGCTGCCAGCCCGGCTCGGATGTCGCCTGCCTGTCGGTGCTCGGTTATGACCCCGCGAAGTATTACACCGGCCGCGCGCCTCTGGAAGCGGCCGCGATGAATCTGGAGATCACTGACGGCCAGGCAGTCTTTCGCGCCAATACCGTAACCATTGTCAATGGCATTATGAAGGATTATTCAGCCGGGCATATCAGCACTGAAGAAGCCAGCGAGGTGATCACATATCTCGATCGGAACCTTGGGGTCCCAGGAGTCGCTTTTTATCCCGGCGTGCAATACCGCCACGCCTGCGTGGTTGATGGCGCGGCCGGGAAGATCAGCGAGACGACCCCGCCGCATGATATTCTTGAACAAGCCACCGCGCCACACCTCCCCAAAGGCGGGATCAGCGACACCCTCTGCCGCGTGATGGAGCGTTCCATCGAGGTTTTGGCGGAGAACGAAACCAACCGCCAGAGGATCGCGCAGGGCAAGCTCCCGGTTACGCAGATCTGGCTCTGGGGCGGTGGTACCCCGCCGCAACTGGAGAGCTACCAGGAGCTCTTCGGCATTAGCGGCGGCCTGATCAGCGCGGTCAATCTCCTTAACGGCATCGCCATGCTGGCCGGGCTCGAGGTGCTTTCGGTAGAAAACATCACCGGCTATTATGACACCAATTACGCGGGTAAGGGCAGGGCCGCGCTGGAATTCCTGGCACGCTCGGATTTCGTCGCCGTGCATGTCGAAGCCCCGGACGAGGCTGGCCATAATGGCGAGGTGCATGAAAAGATCCGCGCGCTGGAGAATATTGATCAGCACATTATCGCGCCGTTATTGGCAGAGGCGCACCGGAGCGGCGATCTCCGCATCCTGGTAACCCCGGATCATCCCACGCCCATTGCGCTACGCACCCATACCGCCGAGCCGGTACCAGCCTGCCTGTGGGGACCGGGCATTGCGGCAAGCGGCGGCGGGGTATTTTCCGAACAATGCGCCCGCGAAAGCGGGAGCAAGATCCCGGGGTGCGACTTAATCCGGGAACTTACTGCCTGAGCTTGAATGCGGAGCACTCAACCGCTGCAACCCTGAAGCGGAGTACTAATCTTGCAAGGCTCGGAACTCTTTGACCTGGTTGACATGGACGGCCGCCCGGTTGGCACTGCCACCCGCTCTGAATGCCATGGCAACCCCGCCTTGTTGCACCAGGTTGTCCATGTCATGGTGCGTAATGCCGCCGGGGATCTCCTCCTGCAACTGCGCTCTCCCGACAAGGACATCCAGCCCGGCAAATGGGATACCTCGGTCGGCGGACATCTCGCTCACGGCGAAAGCATTACCTCCGCGCTGGTGCGCGAAATTGCCGAAGAGATCGGCGTGGAGATAACCCCTGAATCCTGCGAATTCTGCTATTCATACACCATGCGTAACGAAGTTGAATCCGAGTTGGTCCAAACCTACTCCCTCTGCCATGACGGCCTGTTTACCCCGCAACCGGAAGAGGTTGCCGAGTTGCGCTTCTGGAGTTTGCAAGAGATCGATGCCGCCCTCGGTACCGGGGTTTTTACCCCGAATTTCGAGGAAGAGTACGACCGCTATTGCAAATGGTCAGCTTTATGCGAAAATAAAAGGCTGGAGGAGGATTAACCATGCTTGCAGCCGTTACTGCCATTCCCATCATTGGCTCTTTCCCGCCCCTGCCATTGCTCTTCTTTGGAGTTATCCTCTTCTTTGTGATTATTGGGTTGATTGTTAATTTTATCTCTGAAAGGAAACGCACCGAAGCCTGGCAGGCGTTGGCGGAGCAGTCCGGCTTTACCTTTGAAAATAAGAATGCTGAAATCCACCAGGCATACCCCTTCCACCTGCTGAACCAGGGAAGTTTCCGGCAATGCCGTAATGTGCTGCAAGGCACTGCCGCCGGGACTACGGTCACCCTCGCTGATTACCAGTATACTGTCAGCACCGGCAGGAACAGCACTACCCACAAGCAGACTATCTGCCTCGCGCAGAGCGACCGCCTGCATCTGCCGGCCTTCAACCTGCGTCCGGAGAACTTCTTTGATCGCTTCGGCGAGATTCTTGGCGGCGTGGATTATGATTTTGAAGAGGACGCGGAGTTCTCCGAGATGTATGTTCTCCAGGGGGATGACGAAACCGCAGTGCGGGCCTTATTCAACGAGTCCGCCCGCAAACTTTTTGTCAGTGCGATCGCTAACGGGCCCCATGTCGAGGGGGGCGGGAATGCTATCCTGCTGCACTATGGCAAACGGATCAGCCCGCACGAAACCGCGCAACTGATGGAACTAGCATTTGAACTCATGAAACTCTGGGCAGGATAAAGGAAACCGCCATGCGCATCCGGCTGGCTAAGACCGCGGGCTTCTGCATGGGGGTTCGCCGGGCAGTGGAGATGGCTGAAGACGCTGCCGAGGCCGCGGGCGCCAACGGCAGCGGGGAAACGCCGATCTATACCTACGGCCCCTTGATCCACAATTCCCAGGCCGTGGAGCTGCTGCGCCAGCGCGGGGTCAACGCGGTTGACTCGGTCGATAACCTCCAGCCCGCCCGGATTGTGATCCGCGCCCACGGCATTACCAAGGAAGAACAGGACCACTTGGATAAGTCCGGCTTTTCCTGCATCGACGCCACCTGCCCGCATGTGCTCGCGAGCCGCAAGCGCATCGCCAAGGCCTCCGCCGAAGGCAAGAGCATTGTCTTAGTCGGTGACCGCGACCATGCCGAGGTAATCGGCCTGGCCAGCTATGCCGCCACCCCGGTCCATCTGATTTCAACCCCCGCCGAGGCGCGGGAGATCAATCCCGAAGGGGCTTTCTGCGTAATCGCGCAGACTACCTTCAACGCGGGCGAGTACGAAGAGATCTGCAAAATCCTGGCAAACCGCCGCCCTGACTGCGTCACCTTCAATTCCATCTGCGAAGCTACTGCCAAGCGCCAGGCCGAGGCGGAGGAACTGGCCGCCGAATGCGACGCCGTGGTAGTGGTGGGGGGCAGGCACAGCGCCAATACTGTCCGCCTGGCCGAGATTGTGCATGAATTGGGCAAACCTGTCTTCCATGTTGAAACCGCTACCGAACTGGATCTCGACGCGCTCAAAGGCTTCGACCTGATCGGGGTCACCGCCGGGGCGAGCACCCCCGGCTGGCTTACCCAGACCGTGATCGAGCGGATTCAGTCGGTCAGCGGCATTGGCTTAGTCGGCACCCTGCGGCACCTGGTCAGCATCAGCGTCAAGAGTTATATCTACTCCGCCGTCGGTGCGCTCTGCCTCTCCTTTGCGGTCAAGCGATTGCTCGGAACCGAAACTTATCACTGGCAGGCTTCTTTCATTGTCTTCAGCTATATCTTCTCGGTGTATATCTTCAACCGGCGCAGCCTTACTCCCCTCTCCGAAACCGGACTGAAGATGCTGGGCGGCTTCTACCAGCGCTACCGTACAATCCTGTTTACCTTGGCAGGAATCCTGAGCCTGGTCAGCTTTATCATGGCCTGGCAATTCCCGCACCTGGTAATCCTCCTGGCCATCACCTATATCGGCGGGATTGTTTACTCCTTTCCGCTCCTGCCGCGCGGGATGCGCTGGCGGCGATTGAAAGACATTCCCGCATCCAAGGATATCTTCGTGGCTTCTGCCTGGGCGGTGATTGTCGCCGGGGTGCCGGTCTTTATCTCGGATAATCCGCCAATCTGGGGGGCAATCGCCGGTTCCGCAGTCTTTGTCTTCCTGCTCGTCTTTGGCAAGACCATGGCGCTGGACCTGCGCGACATCGAGGGCGACC
>JAFGNG010000194.1 GCA_016927125.1 Planctomycetota bacterium
CAATAAGAAGGCGATCACCGAGGCCATTGAAGAACTGCGCAAGGTCAAGAATGATGAGTCCAAGACGGTTGAAGAGATTGACGCGGCCATGAAGAACCTGGAGAGCGCCAGCCATAAGCTCGCCGAGGCCATGTACCAGAAGGTGCAGGAATCCGGCGGGCAGGGGATGAATCCTGAAGACCTGGCCGGGGCTTCCCAGGCTGCCGGCGCGGCGCCGGGCGGCGAAGGTAATGTTGTTGATGCCG
This sequence comes from Planctomycetota bacterium, assembly GCA_016927125.1. Taxonomy (GTDB): domain Bacteria; phylum Planctomycetota; class SZUA-567; order SZUA-567; family JAFGNG01; genus JAFGNG01. The sequence goes on from JAFGNG010000194.1 coordinate 246, forward strand.
ACTTCGAGGTAGTCGACGAAGAGAAGGAAGAAAAGGACAAGAAAAAGAAGAAGAAAGGCTAAGCGGAATTAAAAATATAAATCGCGGTAAAATTATGGGGCGGAGAGATTAACTCTTTCCGCCCCTATTCTTTGGTGCGCTTCTTAGCCACTTTTTTCTTAACTGTTTTCTTGGCAATCTTCTTCTTGCTCTTGGCCTTGGCTTTTTTCTTCACTGCCTTTTTGGCTTTCTTTTTAGGCTGCAGGGCTTCCAGCTCTTCCGAGGTGAGCGTGGAGAAGTCGATATGGTCGCCTTCCTGGGCGTCCGCCGGGATCGGCTTGGCATTACGACACTTGGGGTAACCCGTGCAGCCGAGGAAGGGGCCGCGGCGGGAGCTGCGGACAATCATCTCGCCGCCGCATTTCTCGCAGGTGCCGGTAATCTTCGGCAGGTTGACCGGGTTGCCGTCCTTATCGAGCGGCTTGGTGTTCTTGCATTCCGGGTAGCCAGTGCAGGCCACGAACGGCCCGCGCCGCCCCATCTTCACGGCCATGGGCTTGCCGCATTCCTCGCAATCGAGTTGGATTTCCGGCAGCTTGACCACCTTGCCGTCCTTGCCGAGGGACATGGTTTTCTTACAATCAGGATAATTGCTGCAGGCGAGGTAGACGCCGAAGCGGCTGCGTTTTTCAAGCATGGCTCCGCCGCACTCGGGACAGGCGATGGTTTCGCCTTCTTCGTTCTGCGCTTCCTGCACATCCAGCGGGCGGGTGCCTTTGCATTCGGGATAGTTTTCACAGGAGAGGAAGGCGCCGGACTTGCTGAACTTGACCAGCATCGCGCCCTCGCACTTCGGGCAGCGCTGGCCGTCGGGTGCGGGCTTGTTCTTGAGCGGTTCCAGGGAATCCGCCGCGACCTCCAGCTTGGCTTCAAAGGGCTTGTAAAAGGTGTCGATCATCTTCACCCAGTCAACCCGGCCCTCGGCAACATGGTCGAGATCATCCTCCATCCCGGCGGTGAACTTGTAATCCATGATCTCGGGGAAGCCCAGCAGCAGCAGGTCGGTGACGCCGATCCCAAGCTCGGTGGCGTAGAAGGCGCGCTTCTCGAGGCGCACATACCCGCGGTCCTGGATAGTTTTGACAATGGCGGCGTAGGTGCTCGGCCGGCCGATGCCCTCGCTCTCCAACGCCTTCACCAGCGAGGCCTCGCTATAACGCGCCGGGGGCTTGGTGGTATGGTGAGAGGCGGAGAGATCATGCAGGGAAAGGACTTCCCCCTTCTGGATCGATGGCAGGATCTGGTCCTCGGTCTTGGAAAAACCCCAGACCTTGGTATAACCGTCAAAGACAATCTTGTGGCCCTTTGCCTGGAAGATTCCCTCGCCGGCCGAGATCGTGGCCGTGGTGTTGAGATACTCGGCATTCGCCATTTGCGTCGCGACGAAGCGCCGCCAGATCAGATCATACAAACGGAACTGGTCCCTGGTGAGGTGAGACTTTATCTCCGCCGGGCTGTATTCGACATGGGTCGGACGGATAGCTTCGTGGGCATCCTGGGCGCTGTTCTTTGAGGAATAATAATTCGGTTTCGCGCAGAGGTATTGCTTGGCATAGTGCTTCCCGATATAGGCGCGCGCCTCCTCTACCGCTTCCGGGGCGGTGCGCACCGAGTCGGTACGCATATAGGTAATCAACCCCACCGGCCCACCGCCGATGTCCACACCCTCGTAAAGCTGCTGCGCAATGCGCATGGCGCTGGAGGGGCGCATTCCGAGGAAGGTGCTGGCTGCCCGTTGCAGGGTGGAGGTGATGAAAGCCGGGTTCGGCTTGGTTGAGATCTTACGCTCAACCAGGTCGGTAACGGTAAAATCTTTACCCGCAAGCTGCGCGATAATATCCTGGGACTGGCCCTCCAGGCTGAGGCGTAGCTCTGCCGGGGCGATAAACTCCGGCAGGGCGGCTTCCAGCAGGAAGCGATTCAGCTCAATTACCTGCGACCCGGTAACCTCTTCGGAAGCTAACTCTTCAAAGAATGGCTGGAGCTTGCTGTCGATCTCCAATCCTTGACAGGCTGCCGGGGTGAAGAGTGCCCGGTTCTTCAGGGCTTCATTCAGTTCTTTGATTAAGATTAACTGGAATTCATTATTCGCTTTATCTCCGGCAGGGATTTCACCAAGCAGTTTGCGGATCTTATCAGGCAATAAGGACTGGAGCCTCGCCACGAAGGTGTCTTGCTTCATAACCTGATTTAACTTTTGAATAAATTCCGGCCACTTGAGAATGTCTTTGGGTTTAAGTAAAGACGATTCGGCAAACTTCCTGTCCTGCCAGGAAACCATGAGGGCGAGGAAGCAGTCCGCAGCCGCGGTCTTGCCTTGTTGCGATAAGGTTGCAGTGATTCGCCAGAAGTCTTCCGGCACAAAGGCGGCGATCTCCTTCTCCAGTTCCACCACCATCCGCACCGCCACCGACTGCACCCGCCCGGCGGAGAGGCCCATGCAGACCTTCTTCCACAATAGCGGGGAGAGGGAGAAGCCGACCAGGCGGTCGAGCACCCGCCGCGCCTGCTGGGCGTTGACCAGGTTCATATCGATCTTGCCCGGCGCGGCCATGGCCTTGCTGACTTCGCTCTTGGTAATGGCGTTGAAGCTGATCCGGCGGGTCTTCGCTGCCGGCAGGGAGAGGGCCTCGGCGAGGTGCCAGGCAATAGCCTCGCCCTCGCGGTCCGGGTCCGGCGCCAGGTAGATGGTATCCGCCTTCTTGGCCGCTGTCGCCAGGTCGGCCAGCACCTTTTCCTTACCCTTGATGATTTCATAACGGGGCTTGTAGCCATTCTCAAAATCAATTCCGAAGCGTTCCTGCCCGCGGCCCTTGCTCACCAGGTCGCGTACATGCCCAATCGAAGACTTGACCACAAATCCGGAACCGAGGAACTTGCCAATCGTCTTGGCTTTAGCAGGGCTTTCCAGGATGACCAGGGATTTTCCAGAGGTTTTCTTAGCCATAATAATTCCTGCAGGTTTTTAAGATGCCGTTACTTTTTTATAAAAACCAATAATCACAACGGCAAAAAGTATGATAACACTATGGGACAGGAAAATAGGGGGAGAATGGGGACTTGTCAAGAATAAATCAGAAATTGCATTCTGCTGAGGCGTGTTTCTACAGTTGTAACCATAAAAGCGCAAGCGCAGTTAGTTACTTAAAAGTAACCTTGAGGTAGCAGCCCGCGCGGGCGTTGGAGCCGTGGGTGGGTGCGGCTTGCATGACGCGCGCCGGGGTGGTGGTGTGGTCATTGCGGGTCAGGTTGATGCCCCAGAGCGTGCCAGGAGCGGGGCGGAGCGACAAGCCCAGCGCTTCGTAAGGAATGACAAGCTCAACATTGTAGCGGTTGTCACGCAGCTCTATCGCCTGTTGCCAGTCAGCATCCCAGGCAATCCCCCGGCGGCTGTTGGCTTCCAGGGTAACGCCAGCAGTGTTGACGGCGAACTGGTAAAACTCCCGCCCGGTGCCGTGGGGGTCAATAAAGATCTCCACCGACTCGTCCTTCCAGACCTGCCCGTCATGGCTGAGGACAGACGCGGGGGGTGAATCCTTCTCCGGGATGGTGCAGCGCAGGCGCGCACGCAGGCCCTCGGGCCCGGCAATAATTCTTGCCATCACGCTACCGCCTTCTCCAGAGTCCCCATGCAAGGGCACAAACGCGCCCACGTCCACTGCCTGATTCCAGAAGGCCTCGTCCGGCCGGCCGTCAACCACGATAGGCGCGTCGGTGCGCGGCAGGGTGAGCAGGCGCTCCTGGGTGAGGAGCAGGGGCTGCGACACCATGATTGGTTTGTCGCCCTCGGTAATGAGAGCGAGTTCCTGGCCTTGGAGTTCATCGCATTCAACGGTTAGGACCGGCATCCGCTTCGGTACCTCGCCCGGCTTGAAGGTAAAGACCGAGGCAATCGCGCCGCCGGGTTCGAGATCGAAATCAATCTGTTTAGGGGTAATCGTGAAGGCGCTGTTGGCGTCCAACCAGGAGAGCCTGCCCCGGAAGGGCAGGGGTGAGGGGTTGGTAACCAAGAAGCGTTGCCGCCCGGGATTTTCCGGATCCGCTACCGCGCGGCTGGCCTGGAGGGCAATCTCATTGACCTCGCGAACCTGCGAAGCCCGCGCCCAGGCAGAGGAGACAATGGCGTCGCGATCGATGATTTCTTCGTTGTCTATCCCCCGCTTGCTGTCGGCAAGGAGAAAGCGGTCGCTGAAGGAACGGTTGACCCCCACGGCCCGCCCTTCCAGCCGTCCCGACTGGGTCTGCAGCGACAAGAGCGCCCCGCCGGCATGCTGCGAAGCAGTATAGTCGCTCGGGGTCTGCGGATTAATCTTCCCCGCGGGAGCGCCGAGGGCGAGGTAGTTAACCGCCAGCATGCCTGAGCCGACCGGCAGCGTCCGGTGATAGAAAGGCGCGCCGCTCGAGATCACCGCGTCCACGCCTTGCTCTTCAAAGACGGGTGCAAGGTCATGCAGGAGTTTAATCGCAATGCCATTGCCCCCGGAAAGGATAATTGGCCGGGGCAATACCACTACCTTGTAAGTCGCGTAACTCTCTGCCAGGGTCTGCTTGAGCCAAGGCGCCAGGCGGAAGATGGCCTCGGGTTTGGCTTCCTCCCAGGCAATCATCACCAGTTGGATATTCCCGATATTAAGGGTATAGCTGGTGCCCAAGGGAGTAGCAGGGAAGATTATCTCCGCAGTGCTTTGCGACCTGCCCGACAGGTCAGGCGCGTGGAGCAGGCTGAGCCCGCGCGTTGCCTTATTATTCGGAGTCAGGAGATCATCTATCCAGCCTTGCTCGCTGCCAGGCGTGCCGGTCTGCGCGCCAGCCAGGATAATGGCATCCGGGTGCATGGCCTTGGCGGCGTTAAGCGCCCGGGCTAAATATTCAGGATCCTCCGCCCCCCCGGCGAGAAACACAACCGTGGAGTTCTCGTCAATCTTCGGGTAGGTTTTGAGCGGTACCGAAACGGGGATGCTGCCATTAATAAAGAGATCACAGCGATAAGTTGTATTCGGCAGCAGGTTTTTGAATTCAATAGCGTGGAACTTTCTCGGCAGGCTCATCCGGCGGACCTGGTTGAACCCGGCGCCCACGAGGCGTACTCCGCTGAGGGCCGGGAGATCGGTTACAAAGCAGACCTTGACGCTGTCGGGCGAGATGCTGGAAAAATACGGACCCGCGATTACCTCCGGCCGGGGTGCCTCCAGTTCCGGCTCGTCATGCGGCATATCCCGGGTAAGGGGGCTTTCGCACCCAGCCAGGCATAGCAGCAAGCAGAGAGTAATAACCCAAGCTGATGATTTCACCATCATCTTCCCCAATTTATCATACAACTGGCAAAAATTATCTTTTCCGGTTCCGTAGGATATCTGAAGCCATAATTTTTTTCAATGAGCCAGCCGCCTTGCGGGCATCATTTTCCACAAAATTTCCAATTTCCGCGTGCATCTGCTCGGGAGAGGGCTCATTCAGTTTTTTTACCAGGTCGGGGCGTTTCCTGCGCACCCGGGTGTGCGTCCGGTGAAATTCCTTGAGCGCGGCCTCGCGTTCCCGGCCAGCGATCGTATCGTCCTTGCGGCCCGAGGCCTTTAAAACCTTGAGCATCAGCATAAAAACGCCGATAAACACGATAATCAGGAAAATCGCTTCAAATAACTCCAGCACGTGTAATACTCCCGAACCTGGCCACCGCGCTTTTATCAACAAGCGGCGCTCGCCACCGACGCCACATCTTAACACATTATCTTTAATTTGTATCGTCAAAAATAAAGCCAGGCCTTTGACAATATCTGTAAAAGACATTATCTTGGTGCAACCAGCTTGAAGCCGCGCACTCCGATTTTGAATATGAGCCAAGCAAAGGGGGCATTTATGGAAGCATGGAATACACCAGTCGGGATAATCGGCGCCGGAATGATGGGGGCGGGGATTGCCCAACGCCTGGTTGAATCCGGGATTACTGTTATCCTGGTTGGCCGCGATTCGCAGAAGTTTGGCGCCCTGAGGCTTACCCTGGCGCAGAACGCCAAGCTCTCGCTCCGGCGTAAGCGCGCCGAGGCCGGGGCGATCGAGAGGGGGCTGGCCGATCTGGTAATTACTGATGATCTTAAAAGGCTAAACGGCTGCGGAATTATCCTGGAAGCAATTGCCGAAGACCTTACCGCCAAGGTGTCACTTTACAAATCCCTCCAGCCGCACCTGAAAGCTGATGCCATTCTCTGCACCAACACCTCCAGCCTCTCGGTTAAAGACCTTGCCCGCGAGAGCGGCCTGGCGGAGAGGTTCCTCGGCCTGCACTTCATGAATCCGGCCGCCACCAGCCCGATGGCAGAACTAATCCGGCAACCGGGTGTCAGCCCGGAGCATCTCGATACCGTCCGAGCCTTTGCCAAGGGGATTGGGTTAACCCTGGTGGAACTGGAAGACACCCCCGGGTTTATTGTCAATCGCCTGCTGATGGCAATGATTGTGCAGGCGGTCAACCTCTTGCAGGCAAACGTTGCCAGCACGGAGGCGATCGATACTGCCATGCGCCTTGGCTGCGCCCACCCGCTGGGGCCGCTGGCGCTGGCGGATATGATCGGCCTGGATGTTGTCCTGGCAGAGCTTGAAGAATTGCACGGCAAGCTGGGGGAGAGCTACGCGCCGCCCGCGAGACTGCAAAAACTCGTTGCCGCAGGCCACCTTGGCCGCAAAACCGGCCGCGGCTTTCTCAGCTATGGCAAGTAGTCATGCTTTTGAATTACTTCGCGAATCTGGAAATCGGACTTGATGACCCAGCGTAAAATCAACAAAATAACGGCTCTGACCAGCGTTTATAACGCCATGCCTTATCTGCCGAAAACGGTCGCAAGTATTCTCGCGCAGACTTTTTGCGATTTCGAATACCTGATCATAAATGACGGCAGTGATGACGGTTCTACAGAATATTTGAAAAGCCTCACGGATCCCCGGGTCCGGGTGGTTAATGCCGATCATGCAGGTCAGGCGATGGCGTTAAACCTGGGTCTGCGGGAGGCCCGGCATGAATGGATAGCGCATATTGACGCGGACGATATCGCTTTGCCACAGAGGCTTGCCCGGCAGATTGATTTCCTGGAGAAGAACCCGGAGTATTCCCTGGTTTCCTGCGGCAATGGTTATCTTGGTGCATCCGGAAAACGCCTGCGGGCGGAGCAGTCACCGCGCCTCCTTCATCCCCCGCGCTATGATCCGAATACTGATTCGTTGATTCTCCACCAGGGATTGTTTTATGAACGGCAGGCGGTTCTGGCGGTTGGCGGTTATCGTAACATCCCCTCCGGCAATGATCTTGATCTCTATTTTCGCCTGTCGGAAAGATTTAAACTTGCAAGCCTGGATGAAATCCTGATGCTGGTCAGGATCTTGCCGACCGGCATAACCAGCGATGGTTTTGTAGCCCAGCGCATCCACTGGGATTACGCCGCCGCATGTGCCCGCGCCCGCAGGGAAGGGAAGGCCGAGCCGGAGTTGGAGGCTTTTCGAAAAGAAAACTGGCCGCATGGCCGCAAGCGCTGGTATATTGAGGCGCAGCGAAGGTTCCGGCTGGGCGGCGCTGCCTGGGCGGATAATAAATATCTCCGGGCGGTATGGCACCTCGGCCTAGCAACCTTGATTCATCCAGGGATGGTCAGGCAAAAGCTGTCAAATTATAAAAAGCGGCGCAGAGGAGAATCTGTCTGATGAAAATACTTCTCGGCGCCCATTCTTGCAGCCCCACGGGGGGGTCGGAACCGGGCATCGGCTGGCACTGGGCGACGCTCCTGTCGCAACGCCACGAGGTGCATGTCATCTCCGCCGGGTATTCCCGCGAGTTGATTGCAGCGGAGTTAACCAGGAATCCCAATCCGAATTTGCATTTCCACTACCTACCGCCGCTCTTCGAGGTTGGCGCCGCCGCCGCGGGATTGGGGCTTTCCTGGCTGGAGTATGCCCTCTGGCAACGCCGTGCCTACAGCCTGGCCAAGGAGTTGCATGCCAGGTTTAATTTTGATCTCGCCCACCAGGTTACCCTCGGTTCCTGGCGCGCGCCCTGTTTTTTCTGGAAGCTGGGCATCCCTTTTGTCTGGGGTCCAATTGGCGGCGGGGAGGAGATTCCCCGCTCTTTCTATTACACCCTCGGCGCTTACGGTTGCCTGCGGGAGTTTTTGCGCAGCCTTTCCCAGAAGCTTTCCTTTTACAGCCCCGCGGTGCGCGCGACCTTCCGGGAGGCCGCCGCGATCCTGACCGCCAACGATGCCACGCTCGCCTTTTTGCCGGAACGATACCGGGAGAAGGCACAACTGGTTTTCTCCATCGGGTTTGATCCCTCCACCGATCCCCCGGCAAAGCGGGAACGCCCTCCGGAGAGTCCCATCGAATTAATCTGGGCCGGGATGATGGAGCCGCGCAAGGGCTTCTCCTTATTATTGGAGGCGTTGGCGAGATTGCCTGAGCCCGGGAATTTCCGATTGGCTGTCATAGGGGACGGCCCAGCCCGGCCGCTCTGGGAGGAGCGCACCCTGGAGCTCGGCTTGGTGGGGCAGGTCTGCTTTCTCGGCCGGAGGCCGCATGCAGAGGTCCAGGCGCGGTTGCGAAATTCCGACATCTTTGTCTTTCCCAGCCTGCGCGATTCCGCCGGCAGCGTTGTCCTGGAAGCCATGGACGCGGGCCTGCCGATTATCTGCCTGGACCTGGGCGGCCCCGGGGACCTGGCTACCAATGCCTGCGCAATCCTGATCCGCCCGTCAAATCCCGAACTGGTGATTGAGGATATGGCAGCGGCCCTGCAAC